>JAISEQ010000310.1 GCA_031264045.1 Deltaproteobacteria bacterium | reverse complement strand
TTCTACAGCACCATAAAAGACTGCAGTAACATGGTACGTTTTCTTTTTGTAACCGGAGTAACAAAATTTTCGAAACTCTCAATTTTTTCAGGAATGAACAGTATTATCGACATATCTATGGATAGGAATTTTTCTGCCATATGCGGTTTTACTGACGAAGAGATAAAGCTCAATTTCCATGGCCATATACTTAAAGCTTTGTCTGACATGGAGGATGACGGAATTTTTGAAACAAATTCGACTTATTCAGATTTTATGAGAGAACTTGAATTGTGGTACAACGGCTATTCATGGGATGAAAAGACTAAAGTTTACAATCCTTTTTCTGTCATAAATTGCCTTTATAACAAGGAATTCAGTCATTACTGGTATGACTCCGGAACTTCTCTGGCCGCATACAAGCATCGAATCAACCCTGAAACCTATGTCAACATAATTTCCAACAATCTTGAAGCAGAAGAGCTTGCACCTATTGATGACCTGAAAGGCTTGAAAAGCGAGTCTTTTCTGTTCCAGACCGGATACGTTACAATAGCAAAAATCCAAAAGATACGTGCTTTAAAAAACTATATCCTAAAATGTCCTAACAACGAGATTAGCTACGCTATAGCCAGGGATTTTGGCAATCTTGATTCCCCTTTCCCAGGATTTCAAGGTTCCATCAATGAAAAATATGGATCTTTTGTTGACGCTTTCGAGGCGTCCGATGACGAGGAATGCTCCAGGATCTTTTCATCACTGTTGGACAAATTTTCGCTTCACATGCATTCTCCTACCGAAAACGTCTAGCAGGCCATTCTTTTCATCCTTCTCAACTCACGGGGTTTTCGGGCAACATTTGAACAACCGCTCGGTGACGGAAGGATTGATATCGCCTATGTTTCTCCATCAGGTATCCGGGCAGTCATAGAAATCAAGCGTGTAAGACTCAGCAGTTCTGAGAAGGTTCCCAAACTGACTGAGGCACCGCCTTCCAGTTCTGCGTTGCCAGGATTCCAGGATCATCCTGACCACGTAAGAAATGGCCTGGAGAAATGCATTGCCGATGCAGTCAGCCAGATACTCGCGAAAAAATATCTCCGCGCTTTTTATTTGGAAGGCGAGACCCGCGCTTGCGCTGTTGCCGTTCATGGATGGACTGACAGCATGTTCAGGTTCTACAATGTAGACTGGAATTCTAGGACAATTCTGGCAACCATGCATAAGGAGAGACCTCTAAACGAAGACGCTGAATCGGATCTCAGGTATTAAAATTCTCCTGACAGACAGGTATGAGCCATCGTCTTCACCGCGATGAGCTAGTTTCATAATTCAGACTATTTTAAACATGAATGCCTCATGGCTATAATTTTGCTCAAAATAACCCGTAATTTCCGCTTTTTTCGTAATCGTTCAGGGGTTATTTTTTTCCAATATATGATGAAACCGTAAAAAGTCGGTGGAGGGCAATCCTGGTGAAGGGCATGGCGTACCGTGCAGGCGGGCAGCTGATCGAGAGAAGGGTGTGCGTTCCGGGTGCGTGGGGGAGGCTGTTCCGAGCCGGGGGGAGACTGCCCCGGGGCAGGGGAAAGTCGCCCGGACTTGGGGGGGGAAGTCTTCCGCCATGTGAACGGATACGAGGCAGTTAACGGCCGTACGCCATCCCGCCCGTTCCGCGTCGAAGATCTCCTCGTGGTTTCCGCGTTCCCCGCGCCGTCTCGTCATGCGGGAAACGGAAGCCCGGCATATCGGTGAAATTTGGAAATCAGCTAATGTCTAAGCGGGAAAATCAGCTAATGTCTAAGCGGATGGCCTTCAGTCTCCATGCCCCCGGGTTCAGGCGGAGGCCTTCCTCCGGCGCAGGAAGAAGACGCCCCATACGGACAGGACCAGGAGCGGCCAGAACACCACCGGTCCCCAGAACAGGAGCCTCGACACGGAGTCCGTAAGCATCAGGACGGTGCCCCTTCTGGGGCCCGAAAGGTCGTCCTCGTCGCCCACGAGCCAGCTCGCCAGCCCGGTCGCGAAGTCCAGGTTGCCGGCGAAGCCTATGTAGGAGTTGGACGCGAAGTCGCTGTCCGCGGCAAGCACGAGCCTTCCTCCGCCCGCGAGCGTGGTGGCCGAGACCAGGACCATGGGCCCCGCCGGGTCCCTTTCGCGGTCGAAGCGCGGCTCCCCGCGGCCTATGGAGGCCCGGTCCGTCTCCAGGAAGGCTGCCCCGGAGGTGAGCGCCACCGCCCAGCTGTGGGCCAGGATGGAACCGGTCCCCGCATCGGCGGGCTGGGCGGGGACCGCTCCCCCTCCTCCGGAGTCCTCCGTGCCCGTGGCATCGGCGGGTGAGGCGGGGACCGCTCCCTCTCCTCCGAAGTCCTCCGTGCCCGTGGCGTCCCCGGGCGAGCCGGGCTGGGCGGCTCCCGGGGCGCCGTTCCCGCCGCCCTCCGGAGCCGCGGAGCCTTCCGCGTTGCCGGGCGCGTCCGTTCCGGCGGGGTCCCCGCCGTTCCGGGGGGTCCCGGAGGTCCCGGGCGCCTCTCCGGACCCGGCGGTGCCGCCGGCGGCTATGTCCCGGGTGAAGACCGCGCCGGCCAGGGGGAAGATGACGGGCCCGCGCATGCCGAGCGTGGCCGGATGGGCCGGGAAGTCGTCGGCCACTATGAACGCGTCGTCCGTGCCCGCCCAGTTCCGGGTCTGGTCGTAGACGAGGCCTTCGGGGAGCCTGAGGCTCAGGGGGGCGAAGAGGGCGGGGTCCAGGGCGGCGACCATGGGATCGTTCAGGCTCATGAGCCTTCCCCCGCGGGCCAGGTAGTCCAGGAGCTCCCGCTCCTTCGCGGGATCCGGGGGCATCCGCGGCCCCGCGTACACGAGCGCGTGGGCTTCGGGCGGGAGGGGCGCGTCCCCGGCCCATTCCCAGTCGCGGACGTAGATCTTGCGCCTGGCCAGATGCCCCGCCCAGGCGGAGAGTCCCCTGGGCCCCGTGTCCATGGACGACTTGGCGCCCTCCCCCATGAGGCAGTACACGAGCCTCGGGGGCGACACCAGCCTCCTTATCGCCGCGTCCAGCTGCCCCCTGGTTATGGGGAAGACGGTCTCCTCGAAGCCGGAGGCGCTCAAGGTCACGGTGTCCTGGGCGGCGAGGGCGATCTCGTCTGGCTCCGAAGGCGCCGTTCCTCCCTGGGCCGGGCCCACGGTGAAGCTAACCCAGGGGGAGGCCTTGGCGTAGAGTCCAAGAAGATGCCTGGCGGGACCCTCCGAGGTTCTGTCCGGGGAGACGCGGGCGGTCATGACGACCTCCCGGTCCAGCCGCCTCAGGAGCTCCAGGGTCTCCTCCGGCAGGAAGGCCTCGTGCGGGGCGGCGACGTTCACGGCCGGAAGCGAGGTCAGTGCACCCGCCGCCGCGAGGGCCGCGAGGCAGGCGAGGACCCGCAGGGCTCCCCGGGCCACGCGCCTTGCCGGAGCGCCCGCGAGGCGGTCCCCGGCCGCCTTCATGTTCCCCGCGAGCGCCAGGGCCGCGAGAAGCGCCCCCGCCGAGGCGAGGAGACCCGCCAGCCTCGTGAGTCCGGGCGCCAGGGCCAGCACGGCAAGCGCCGCGGCGAGGAGCGCGAGCGCGGGCTTCACGAGCCTGAGCCTGCCGCCGCCCGAGGGCTTCCCCGCTGGGGCCTCCGCGTCCGGTCCCCGGGCTCCGCCCTCCGCGTCCGGTCCCCTGGCTCCGCCCTCCGCGTCCGGTCCCCCGGCTCCGCCCTCCGCGTCCGGTCCCCCGGCTCCGGCGTCCGCCCCGCCGCCGGGGCCCCTATCTCCGGCCATGGACGATTCTCCTGATTTCGGGGCGGAGCTCCTCGGCTATCCTCGATATCCCGTCGGAGTACGCCTTCACCAGCGCCTCAGCCCGGCTCTCGTCCGGTTCCTGGGCGATCGGGATGCTCATCACGAAGTCCCGGGCGTAGGCCGGGCGGGGGTTCGGGCGCCTCATGTCGCTCAGGGTGGCCGTGAGGGCTATCTGCGCCGCGAAGGCCCCCTCGCGGGAGAGATCCCCGAAGATGTCCAGGAGGCTTATCTCCAGGGCCCAGTCGGGCTCCCTGGCCCCCTGCGTCCTCACCACCAGGATCCCCGGTTCCGACAGCTCCAGGCGCTTGGAGATGCCGTCCGCGAGCGCCCTGGCGGGCGGGGCGGAGAGCTCGTTGTAGAAGTCCGCGGAGAGCTCGCGGCTTTTCAGCATGTAGACGAGCTTCCTGCCCTCGTAGGCCCCCGGCGGCGGGGAGGCCGTCACTATGAGCGAGGCCGTGGGGCGCTTCACGCCTCCCCCCTCGACGGCCTGGGGCACGGAGGGGTCCAGTGTGAAGGTGCGGACCAGGGGGTACGGGCGGGCGCTCAGGCCGCAGCCCGCGAGCGCAAGCGCTCCCAGCGCTGCCGCTATGAGGGCCGTCAGGGCCGGGGAAGCGCTCTCGCGCGGGGGCGTGTTCTCGGGCATGGGTGCGGGGCTCCTTGGTTCGGGACGGGCGCGGCGGCGGGGGACGCCGGGCGGGGCCGGCCCGCGGGAGGGTCCGGAGGGCGGGGCCCGGGAGGGCCCGGAGGGGAGGGGGCCTCAGCGTTCCATGGGCGGCGGGGGGGACCCCAGGATGATGCTGGAGGGGTAGTCCCTCGCGGTCTCGGAGAGCGTGCGCAGGTTCTCGCTCATGACCCTCAGGTTGTCCATGGTGGCCGGGAGCGTGGCCTGGGGGATGCGCAGGACGGCGTCCAGGCGGGTCATGGTCTTCCGGGCGTCCCTCAGGGCGCCCTCCAGCTGGGCGAGCCCGCCGCCCCCGTCCGACAGGCCCGACACCGTGGTGTTCAGGGTCGCGGCCAGCCTGGCTATCTCGTTCCCGGCGGCCCTGACGCTGGAGAGGGTGCCGATGAGCTCGTCGGAGAAGCCGCCGGTCTGCCGGTTCAGGCTCGTCAGGATCTGGTTCAGGCTGTTGAGGAGATCCGTCGCCTCGACGCTGATCCTGCGGAAGTCCACGTCGCGGACGGACTTTAAGATCTGGTTCAGCGAGTCCCCGAGTTCCATGATGGAGCCGGGGGCGCTCGGTATGTTCAGGGTCTTCTCGCCCAGCTCCCCCCCCCTGAGGCTGATGGGTTCGCGGGGGGAAAGGGCGCCCTTCCCCGAGGAGTCCCGGGCCGAGGGGGGCGGCTCCGCGGCCCTCGCGCCGGAGGGGGCGAAGTCCTCCTCCCAGATGGGCGGGGCCAGGCTCAGGTAGTCCAGGTTCAGGTTGCTCACCCCCGACACCAGGTTGGAGTTGAAGAAGCAGCGGAGCCCGGTCTGCATCTCCTTGACGATGAACTGCATGGCATCGTCGGGTTTGCTGGACGATTTCCCGGTTATGAGCTTCGGCGTCACGGAGAAGGTGACCTTCACGAGCTTCTTGGGGGCGTCCGCCGGGGAGGCGCCGGCCGCCAGCCTCCCGTCCACGACGGAGACCGAGGTGACCTGGCCCACGTGGAAGCCCCGGAAGCTCACCGGCGATCCGTTCCCCAGGCCCTGGACGGAGTGGTCGAAGAGCGTCGAGCAGTTCAGCACCGGCTGGTAGGCCTGCGAGATCCCGAAGAAGATTATGCCCGCCGCCAGCACGGCGAAGGCCGCGATGGAGAAGACGCCTACCTTGAAATAGCTTGATTTCCCTGACATGTTACCCCCGCTTGGACGTGTCCCGCGGCTCAGCGTCCCGCCCGGCCGGGCCGCGCGCCGGCGGCCCGGGACCCGCCCGCCGGATTCCTTCGCGATCCTCCCGCCCCTCAGGACTTCCCGTCCGGTTCCGGGGCCTTCCCCGCGCCGTCCCCGACCGCGGGGCCGGGCGGCCCGCCGTCCAGGGCGGCGGCGCCCGGCCCGTCGCGCTCGCCGGGGTCGCCGGCCCTCAGGAAGAACCTCCTGGCCTCGGGGGAGTCCGACTCCTCCGCCAGGTACCGGGGCGATCCCTCGGCGGCTATCCCCTTCAGCCTCTTGTCCAGGAGAATGGCCCAGTCCACCGCCCGCATGATGCTCCTCAGCTCGTGGGTCACGACCACGAAGGTGATCCTGAGGTTTTTGGAGAGGGTCATGATGAGCTCGTCCAGCGACGCGGCGGTCACGGGGTCCAGGCCCGCCGAGGGCTCGTCCAGGAATATGAGCCCCGGATCCAGGGCCATGGCCCTGGCGATGGCCGCCCTCTTGCGCATGCCGCCGGAGATCTCGGAGGGCATGTACCTCTCGAAGCCGGCGAGCTCGACCAGCTCGAGCTTCAGCGCCGCCGCCGCCTCGAGCGCGGCGGGGGGGAGGGAGGTGAACTCCCTTAACGGCATCTGGACGTTCTCGATGAGGTTCATGTTCCCGAAGAGGGCGCCCCCCTGGTACATGATGCCGAAGCGGTGGCGGGCCCGGTCCAGGCTCCTCTCCCCCCCGGCGAAGATGTCCTCCCCGAACAGCCTGACCCTGCCGGTCCTGGGCCAGTTCAGGCCGACCAGGTGCCTTAAGAGCGAGCTCTTCCCGCATCCGGATGGCCCCAGGATGCCCAGGATCTCGCCCGGCCAGGCGAGGAAGTCCACGTTCTCCAGGAGCGGGGGGGAGTCCCCGTAGGCCACGGTGAGGCCCTCGCTCTCCAGCGGGAGGGGCCCGGAGCAGTCCGCCTCCCCGAACTTCCCGAGGGCCCTGGACCGGCGGGCGTCCTGCCTCCGCGCGGATTCCGCGTCCGCGGGCCTTCCGGGGGAAGGGCCCGCCGTCCCGCGCCCCGCGGGAGCGCGGCTACCAGTGCCTGGCATAGAAGAGCACCGCGAAGAGGGAGTCCAGGACGGCTATGGCGATGATGTTGGTGACGACCCCCCTGGTGGTGGCCTCGCCTATCGCGCTGGGGGAGTCCCCGGAATAGAGGCCCCGCTGGCAGCCTATGACGGCCACCGTGAAGCCGAAGACGAAGGCCTTGAAGAGGCCCGTGGTTATGTCCGAAAGATCCAGGTGGCTGGACAGCTCGCTCCAGAAGACCGGGATGGGGTACCCCAGCGACAGCCGCATGACCACGTTGCCGCCCATGAGCCCCGCCAGGTCGGCGAACACGGTGAGCAGTGGCGTCGTGAAGGTGAGCGCGAGTATCCGGGGAAGGGCCAGGTCCCTCACGGGCGAGAGACCCATGGTCAGCACCGCGTCTATCTCCTGGTTGGTCTTCATGGAGGCGAGCTCCGAAGAGAACGCGGAACCGCTCCTGCCCGCCAGCACGATGGCCGTCAGGAGCGTCCCCAGCTCGCGGATGATGGAGAGGCCCACGAGATCGGCCACGTAGATGTCAATCCCGAAGGCCTGCATCTGCGGGGCCGCCTGGAAGGCCAGGACGAGGCCCACCAGGAAGGCGACGAGCGAGGTGACGGGCAGGGCGTTCACGACGCTCTTCTCCGCCTGCACCGAGACCTCGTCCCAGCGGACGGTCCAGGGCCTCAGGAGCGCCCCCGCCATGTGCGTGACTGACTCCCCCAGGAACACGGTGAGATCCCTCAGATCGGTCGCCATTCCGACCATGATCTCGCCCACGCGCTCCACCCGGCCGGCGCTCCTGGGAGGCGGCGGGTCGCCCGCCTCCAGGAAGGTGTCCTCGGCCAGCTTCCACACGGGGGCGAGCGCGGCAGGAAGCCCGCGGAGTTCCGGACCCGTCAGGGCGGCACCCTTTCTGGCGAGCGATCTGCGGAAGACGAACAGCCAGGCCGCACCGTTCAGGTCCAGGTGCGTAAGGCCGGACAGGTCCACCGCCCCGACGGCTCCGGGGCGGAAGGCGCGGGGCTTCAGGAGCCCGGCCGGCGCGGTGTAGGCCGTGAGGGGTCCCGTCAGGCGCAGGAGCCCGGAAGCGTCGGGGCCGTTCCAGGCGAGGGCGGGGGGGGCAGGCGCCGGCGGGGACGGGGAGGAGGCCGCGGGCGCGGGCGGGGA
>JAISEQ010000297.1 GCA_031264045.1 Deltaproteobacteria bacterium | reverse complement strand
CCGTTCCTTTCCGGCCTTTCCTTTCCGGCCTTTCCCTCCAGGCCTTCCTTCTCGGCCTGTCCTTCCCCGCCTTTCCTTCCCCGCCTTTCCTTCCCGGTCCTTCCTTCCCTGTCTTTCCTACTGCCGTCTGACTCCAATCCTGTCCCGTCCGCCCTTTCCGCCCTTTCCGCCCTTTCCGCCCTTTCCGCCCTTTCCCCTCCTTCCGCTCCTTCCGCTCCTTCCGCTCCTTCCGTTCCCCCGGCCCCGCGCCGCACGAGGCATGCCCGAGCCGTGTCCGAGCTATGCCCCGGTCCTCCTCTCCTCCGCCATGGCGCAGGCGAGCTCGGCTACGAGATCGGGGAGTATCCCGCGCCCTCCGGACGGGACTCCCCCGTCCTCCTCCATGACCCTGCGCCTCTCGACCTCGGCCTTGACGCCGCCCGGCCAGCGCCGGGCGAGGAAGGCCAGCGTCCTTTCCACCCCGAAGCGGGCGTAGAGGGCCGCGCGGACGTGGGCGTCCTCCGCGGTGGTGGAGAAGGCCCAGAGAAGCTCCGGGGTCAGGGTGCTTTTCAGGAGCTGGGCGGAGGGCCCCCCCGCGGTCCTGAAGACGGCCCCGAAGCCCGCGCCGTCCGGGCCGGGCCTGCCGATGCGCAGGAGCGAGTCCCTGAACTCGGAGGAGAGCCCGAAGGTCCCGGCTATCCTGTCCGCCCCCGCCCTGGAGCCGGCGCCGGGCAGGAAGACGGAGCTCGCGAGATCCAGGAACACCTCGGGGAAGTCGTTCAGGCTCTGGGAGTAGAGGCCTATGGAGAGGTTCCACTTGCGCGACTCCCTGGTGACGGACTCCAGATCCCCCGCGAGCTGGGCCCTCACCGCGGGCTCCCCCGTCACCCGGTGGAGCTCGTCGTAGCAGAGCCTCTTGGGCTCCCGCCTGAGCTCGTCTATGCGCCGCGCGTGGTGCTCCCTGTACATGGGGGGGGCCGCCGCCTCGTCGCCCGGCATGGTGAAGAACCTGGACCCGCACATGTGCCGCGCCAGCATGTACATGACCGCGGCGCGGCGGTCCCCGGAGGGCCCCCCTCCCCGGGGGGCGCACTCGTCCAGGTCGAGCGCCATCACCCTCGCGTCCCCCAGAGACATGGCGGTGGGCCTCGCGAGCACGGGGAAGTCCTTCACCGCCTCGGTAAGAGTCCTCCAGACGTAGGACCCGGCGTCCTCCCCCGTCCCGGGCACGGCGTAGCCGTAGGCGGCCGCGACGGCCGGATCCGTGCGGGCGCGGGCGGCCACGTCCGGGAGGGTCGGGACCGCCTTCCGCTGGAGGAGGTGCGCGGCATGCCCGTGCCCCTTCCGGAAGAGGAAGTCCACGCCCTCCCACACGCTGGTGGCGCCGTCCGCGACCATCCCGAGCTCGAGGGCGAGCTCCCAGAGCTCCGGGTCGGTCTCCCGGGCGAAGGGCACGGGGCGGCGGTCCTTCTCGAGGTAGGCGCCCTCGATGCAGAGCCTCACCAGGCCCCCGACCCCCGAGGGGGGCGGGGCGCCGACGGGGGAGGCCAGGAGGGTCAGGAGGTTCTCCAGGAATGCCGCCTGCGCCGGGAGCGGGTAGCGGCAGCCGAGGGGGGTGTCGAAGGGGTTCACGGAGGACTCCGGGGAGGGGCGGAGCCTGTGGAAGACGGCCTCGTGGCGCCTGGACGGGGGGAGCGCCGAGCGGACGAGGTCCACGAGCCCCCGCGAGCTCGGGCCCACGTCCACGACGGAGAGGAGCGGCAGCCTCCCGGCCCCGGCCTGGAGGAGGAAGGCCAGGTTCAGCGTGTTCAGGAGGACGCTCTTCCCGGCCCCCATGGGGGCCATGCCCAGATCCACCCAGGAGCTCTGCACCGAGGAGTTGTGCGAGAAGGGCATGGCCTTGCCGTCGAAGCTCCGGAGCACCAGGGAACCCGCGCTCCAGGGGGAGGCGGGCCGCACCGGCACGAACCCCCAGGCCCCCTCCAGTGGGGCGGCGGCCCTGGGCGCCGGCCCCCCGGCGGGCATGAGCCCGGGGAGCGCGGCGCAGACGCCCAGCAGGGGATCCCCCGGGCACTCCTGGCAGCTGGCCTCGCCCCAGCCGGAGACCAGCTTCACGAGCTCGCCCCGCTGGCGCCTCAGGCGCCGCACGGCCTCCCCCTGGTCGCCGTGCTCCCCCAAGTCCGTCCAGGTGTCGCAGCAAAACGACAGCCCGCACACGCACGCGCCCCCGTCCGCCATGGCCTTCACCCCGTCCGCGGCGGAGGCGAGCTGGCGGCACTCCCGTGAGCTGAAGGCGAGCACCCTCGCCAGCGCCGCCCGCGATCCCATGCCCCCCAGCCCGTCCGGGGAGAGCGAGACTGCCATCCTCAGGGGGAGCCTGGGGCTCCGGGAGCTCAGGGCGGCGTGGAGCCTCGCGAAGGGCCGGGGGTCCCTGGGCGGCATGGAGAGGAAGAAGGGGGCGTGGAGGAGGTCGCCCGCCAGCAGGAACTCCCCGTCCACCGCCCGGCAGCGGCCCTGGAAGATCTGGGCCTTCAGGGACGGGTAGATCTCCGGCTCCTTCCCGGCGTCCGGAAGCAGGAGCGGGAAGGGGTCCCCCGGAAGCCTGGGCGACCAGGAGCGCGGCACGGAGGGACCGTACACGTCGGCCCTTATCTTCCTCGCCAGGGCCTTCGCGGGCATCGGGAGCGCCTTCAGCCCGGCCAGCCTCAGACCCTCGGAGAGCGCCGACACCGCGCCCCCGTGGGCGCTCCGCAGATCCGCCGCCCCCCGGAGGATCCCGAACCCGGATGCCTCCGCGAAGGCCTTCGCCGCCTTCCCGCGCTCGGCCGGGGCCAGGGCGGCCAGGGTGGTCCACAGCGCCACGGTCAGCCCCTCGCCCGCGCACAGCCCCCCCAGGGCCGCCTCCCAGCCGTCCAGGATCCTCCCGAGCGAGAGGCCGCACTCCGCGGCGGCCCTCCTGGACGGGGCGAGCATCCCGCGCACGATCTCCCCGCCTCCAGCGGGATCGTAGTCGAAGACGAACTTCACGAAGTGCCCGCCCCGGTCGAAGAGCGCCCTGGTCTTCTCCGAAAGGGCCCGCGCGGCGTCCGCGGCGAGCGAGTCCGAGACGGGCTCGAGCGTCCCCTCCACCGAGAAGGCGCTCACCAGGGACCCGTCGTCGGCGCAGAGGGTGTTCGGGTCGTCCAGGCTCTCGAGGCGGCAGTAGCTCGAGGCGGGGCCCTTCAGGAGCTCGTAGAGGCCGGTGGCGGCCCTGCTGAACGTGTCGCTTAAGCTCATCCGCTTCACTCTTCCCCCGCTGCTCTGCGGGGGGTCCTGTCGTTGTGGGGCGTCCTGCCGTCGGGACCGGCGCCCGCGCGTTTCCGGCGTTCCCGTCTCCGGCCGGCGTCGGGCCGGGAGGTTCGGGGGGCAGGCGGCCGCAGGGCAGGGAGGTCCCGGCTTCAGGCGGCCGTCGGGTCAGAATCGCTCATGAATCAGAGGCCGGTCAGGTGAGGCCCGGGCACGGCTCCCGTGTCCGTAAGGCCAGAACATGTCAAGGAGCCGAGGCCGGTCAGGTCAGGTTCGGGCACGGCTCCCGGGTACGTAAAGCAAGAACGTGTCATGGAGCAAAGGTCTGTCAGGTGAGGCCCGGGCACGGCTCCCGGGTACGTAAAGCAAGAACGTGTCATGGAGCGGAGGTCTGTCAGGTGAGGCCCGGGCACGGCTCCGGGGTCCGTAAGGCCAGAACGTGTCATGGAGCGGAGGCCGGTCAGGAACCGCCTTCTTCAGTGCGGAGGACATCGTTTTTCCGGAAACCCCCGATGCGGCGCTTCGCGGATCCCCCGCCGGACGGCCGCGTCGGCCAGGGGGGAGGGAACCGGCGGACGCTCGCCCGACGGCGCCCCGCCTGTCAGGCCCGCGCGGAGGAAGGACTAGCGGGCGTCGGTCATGAGGAGCTGGGAGATTACGACCCCCCTGGGGTTCTCGGTGAAGGGGACCCTCCTCACCGTGGCCTCTGCCTTCAGGCTCTGGACGGTCAGGACCGCGTCCGAGGTCTGGTAGGAGATCTTCAGGGGGATCTCCATCTTCCAGGTCCCCACGCCGCCCGCGTCCCCGCTGGAGGTGAGCACGGGCGCCCCGTCCAGGACCGCCGACATGTTCAGCCTCTGGTTCGTGATCTTGCGGATGTGCCCCCCGTCGTGGAGGGAATTCACGAGGCTCGCGAAGGCCTCCGGGGCGAACTCCCGCTCCACCCCCCTGAGCTTCGCCTGCCAGTGCAGGAAGTCCAGCGAGAGGCAGTTCATGACCGTCTCGCCCGCCCAGTTCAGCAGGGCCTGCCTGGACATGGCGGGCTCGCTCAGGGCGACCATCTCAGTAATCCTCATGTCGGGCGTGACGGCGAAGTAGACGGGCTTCACCTCCCGGAAGGCCGCGACGCTCAGGGCGACTATCGCGGCCGCCATGGACGGCACCACCCACCTGCTCACGATCGACAGGGCCCTGTTCACCTTCCTGTACCCTGAGATGCCCCCGAGCAGGTTCTCCAGGCCTGTCCCCGCCCGGTTCCCCGCGAGGCGTCCCGCCTCCGCGTCCTCCGCCCCGTCCCCATCCCGGGGGCCGTCCCCGGAGTTGTCCCCGGAGCTGCCGGGCGGCCGGACTCCCGGACCTGTCCCGCCGTCCCCGTTCCCGGAATCGCCGGTCCCTGCGGATCCGCCGGATCCGGAGGCACTGAAGCCCGGGGCGGAGAGCCCGGAGCCGGAAGAGCCGGAGGCGGGCGTTCCGCTGAAGCGGGTACCGGACAAGGAGCCGGAGGCACTCCTGAAGTCGGAGTCAGAGCCGGAAGCGGGCGTTCCGCTGAAGCAGGTACCGGACAAGGAGCCGGAGGTGCCCCGGGAGTCGGAGCCGGAGGCACTCCTGGAATCGGAGTCGGAGCCGGAGCCGGACGTTCCGTAGAGGCAGGAACCGGACCAGAAGCCGGAGACGCCGGTGAAGGGCCCGATGCCGTCACCTCCGCAGGTGCCGGCAGGGCTCTCGGGGGAAATGGAGCAGGAGCTGTCCCCCCCGTTCCCCGCAGGAAGATGATGCCAGGACATCCCGCCGTCCGCGCCCGTGTCCCGGATGCCGCCGAAGTCCTCGACGTCCTCGTCCTCGTCCTCAAAACCGTAACCGGTGTCGGGGCCGGTACGCCTGCGGCTTCCGCCGTCGGCGCGAGGAATCTTCGCGGCCGCCTTCATCGCGGCGTAGGCGCGGCGCTGGGCGGCCGTCATCCCGGCGAGTCCGGCCGGCGTGCCCCACGGCCTGAGCCTGCGAAGCGCCGCGGCCTTCTCCCCGCCGGGGCTCTCCATGATGCCGCCCGTCTCGGGCGCGGAAGTCCCGGAGGGGGTGCCGGACCCGGGGATACCGTAGAGGGGGCAGGAAACGGGGATCGCGGAGGCGGTCCCGGTCATGGAAATCCCGGAGGAGGTCTCGGACACGGTGATCGCCGCTGCAGCCTTCTTCTCGCTCATGGCCGTCGGGCACTCCTCCTCGACGGAGGACATCGGCCGCTTAGCCTTGGCCCTGGACTTAGACCGCTTAGCCTTGGCCGTGGACTTCGGGCGCTCCGTCTTGGCCGATTCGGAAATGGGGATCGCGGAGGCGATCCCGGACATGAAAATCCCGGAGGGGGTCCCGGGCACGGAAATCCCGGAGGGGGTCCAGGGAACGGAAATCCCGGAGGAGGTCCCGGGCATGGAAATCCCGGAGGAGGTCCCGGACACGGAAATCCCGGAGGGAGTTCCGGGCATGGAAATCCCGGCGGAGGCCCCGGGCACGGAAATCCCGGCGGAGGTCCCGGGCACGGAAATCCCGGAGGGGGTCCCGGGCACGGGGATCGCCGCGATCGCCTTCTCCTCGCTCAGGGCCGTCGGGCGCTCCTCCCCGGCGGAGGACTCCGGGCGCTCGGTCTTGGCCGATGACGTCGGCCGCTCCGCATTGACATGGGCCCCGGACGGCTCATCCAGGAGGTCCAGCTCCTCCTTCTCCGGCATCACGTCGTCCAAGTCCTCATCCTCCGCGCCCCCCCCGGCGAGCGTCAGGCCGTCGGGACTCGACTCCCGCTCCTTCGCCTTCCTATGCGCCTCAAGCATCGCAAGAATCTCAGGCATCGTAGGCATCGGGGATATCTCGACGCCCTCTTCGGAAGCCTCGTCAAAGAAGGGGTTCCCGCCGAACTCGTACCCCGTGAACGCAAATGCCCCGGAAGACTCGGAAGACTCGGAAGACTCGGAGGGGACCGCCGCGGAGCTCTCCGGGGCGTCAGTCCCGGACATGTCCCCGGAGGGCGTGCCGGAGCTTCCTCCGGGAGGCGCGGAGGATTCCCAGCCGGCCCCGGGGCCTGCTGTCGGTGTCAGGTTCATATGGTGGCCTTTCCTCGGGCTGGGGACCGTAGGGCCCCCGCCCCGCTTGACGCCCGCTCCTTCAGGGGGCGGGAGACGGTCGTATGCCGTCCCTTGCGATCGGGAAGCTTGCCCCGGGTGTCCGGCGGACGGGGTTTCGCGATCCCGCCGGCCGGTGTCCCCCGGCGGCTAGAAGCCCAGGGTGCCCAGGCCCTTGTCGGACTGGTTGCCTCCGAACAGGGTCGTGGAGAAGGACGCGATGATGGCCTGGACCGCGAGCAGGCTCGCCCCCACCACGCACTTCACCGCCCCGCCCCCGAAGGTGTTGTTGGGCTTCCTGTTGGCGTTGTAGAACTCCATCAGCCCCGAGATGACGAGGTAGAGGCCCAGGGCGAAGCCGCCCACCAGGATGGCCTTCGCGACCCCGGAGATGTTGCCGGTGACGTTCTGGCCGAGCTCGCCCAGACCCTGGGCCGAAGCGGTGCCGCAGCCTACCGCCATGCCCGCCGCCGCCCACGCGGCCGCGGACGGCAGGGCCGCAACGGCCTTGAGGGACCCGAGAACCCTGCCCGCGGGCGCCGCGGCGGAGGGCTCCGCCGCCTCGGACCGGCCAATCGATTGGTTTGCTCTCAAAAGTGACGCTCCTTTCCCGCGCATCGCGGGAGTCGTTCCCCGGCCCTGAGGCCGGGGGGATGGGTTGGGCGCGCGCGGCGCAGGCCGTTTGCGCCTGCGGAAACGGCGGGATCCGGAACCCGCTTCCGCGGCGGATGGTCATTCCGCGGCGATGGTCATTCCGCGGCGATGGTCATTGCGCGGCGATGGTCATTGCGGACAGCCGGGGAAGAAGGCCAGGAACCCTGTGGCGGAAGGGACCTGCCGATGAGGACCCTGCCGCATTCCTCTGAAGATTTTGAGGACAGAAATCCTCTGCACGTTCCAGTCTCGGCAGACGGGAGCGAAAATTTTCCTTATAAGTTGATATATCTGACCTTCAGACGAACTTTAGAGCTTGTTTTCGACTCCTTTCTGCACGTTGCTGTACCGGACTGATGAAGCATAAAATTTTTCAGTCAATCCGATATGTCCGGCATTCAGACGTTGAAATGCGCTTTAGATCTCCTCCTTTCTGGATGTTACTATCCTGGCCGACTGGTACAAAAAATTTCTCAGGAAATTCGATATCTCTGGCATTTAAAGGTTAAAAATTGGTTGAGGAAGACTCCTTTCAGAACGTTCATGTCCCGACCCGAATTAATGAACAATTTCTCAGATTCGACATGTCTGGCTTACAGGCGTTGAAAAGCGCTTTAGGCAGACTCCTTTCTGGACGTTCCTGTACCGGACGGATGAAGCTAAAAATTTCTCAGTCAATCCAATATGTCAGGCATTCAGACGTTAAAATGCGCTTTAGATATCTTCCTTTCTGGATGTTACTATCCTTGCCGACTGGAACCAAAAATTTCTCAGGCAATTCGATATCTCTGGCATTTATAGGTTAAAAATTAGTTTAGGCAGACTCCTTTCTGAACGTTCATGTCCCGACCGGAATGAATGAACAATTTCTCCGATTCGACATGTCTGGCTTACAGGCGTTGAAAAGCGCTTTAGGCAGACTCCTTTCTGGACGTTCCTGTCCAGGACAGAAAGAATGAACAATTTCTCCGATTCGACATGTCTGACTTTCAGACGTACAAAAGTTCTTTAGTTCGACTCCTTATCGTTTGTTCCGCCGGGCGGGCACAAAACCTGCCGGCTAGTCCTTCAGGGGGTCCTCGGGGCCGTTGTACTTGACGAGCTTCACGAGCCTCAGGTCGGACTTGAAGAAACCGCCGAAACGGAGCTGCTCGAGGACGGGAAGCGGGTTCAAGGTCTTCGGATCCGACCCGGACCTAGCCTTCGGCAGCTGGGACTTCGCCGCCGACTTCCGCGCCTCGGGCTCCGGCTTCCGGGGCGCGGGCTTGGGGCTCTGGGGCTTCGGCTCCGGCTTCCGGGGCGCGGGCTTCTGGCCCTGGGGCTTCGGCTCCGGCTTCCGGGGCGCGGGCTTCTGGCCCTGGGGCTTCGGCTCCGGCTTCCGGGGC
>JAISEQ010000277.1 GCA_031264045.1 Deltaproteobacteria bacterium | reverse complement strand
GCCGGATTCGGGCCCCGCGGGCGGGCCTTCGGCCGGGCCTCCTCGGACGGGTTCGCGGACGCGTCCCCGGCGGCACCCCGGGGATCCCGGGGGGGCCGCCGCGCCGGGACGATTCCCGGCCGCCCCCGTCACGGCTCCCGGCCCTCCGGAGAGCCGCCCAGGCGTCCGGCTCCACGCCTGGGACGGCGGCACACAATTAGAGCAAAAAAATAGGTTTTAAAACCCCAACCGGCAGCTGTTTTCCGCCCAAAAGTAAATTCCGCCCCGGAAATTCCCGGAGGGGAACACCGGCGCATCCCCCGTCGGCCCCGGCCGGACTCACCTCCCCGGCGGCGAGCCGCGGGACGCCTCCCATGAAGGGAAACTGAATGATGCCGGACGTCCAGAAGCCCGAGCGTCGCCGGCCGGAGGGACGGCGCGGGAAGGGCTTCCCCGCCTCAGGGGCGGCCTGGAGCGGTCCCAGGAAGCGAACCGCCGGCCGCGAGGGACATCCGCCCCCGGAGGCCCGGCGGAAGGGAGGCCGGAGACACGTGCCGGTTGCCCGGCTGAAGGGAGGCCGGAGACACGTGCCGGTTGCCCGGCGGCATCGGGGGACAGAACGCCCGAAGGCCCGCGCGTCCGAAAGGTCCCGAGGCTCCCTGGCCGGGATCCCAGGAGGCCCGGAAGGTCCTCGGCGGCGGGGACGGGGGCCCCTGGTCCGCAGGCCGGCGGAGCCTCCCGGAGACCCCCCTACAGCACCAGCGTCCTCCTGATGTTCTTCACCACCTCCTCCGGATCGTCCAGCACCAGGAAGTTGTCCAGGTCGTCGGAGGAGATGTACTTCTTCTCCCGCATGTTCTTCCTCATCCAGTCGATGAGCCCCCCCCAGTATTCCGAGCCCATGAGGTAGGCCGGGAAGGAACGGATGCGCCGGGTCTGGATGAGTGTGAGGGCCTCGAAGAGCTCGTCCATGGTCCCGAAGCCTCCGGGCAGGATCACGTAGGCCTGGCTGTACTTGACGAAGACCACCTTCCTTATGAAGAAGTAGTGGAAGTTCATCTTCATGTTCGAGTAGGGGTTGGGCTCCTGCTCGTGGGGAAGCTCGATGTTCAGCCCGATGGAGAGGCCCCCCGCGTCCGCGGCTCCCTTGTTGGCGGCCTCCATGATGCCCCCGCCGCCTCCGGAGACCACTCCGAAACCGCTCTTGGCGAGCAGGTAGGCCGTCCTCTCGGCCATCTTGTAGGCCGGATCCTCCGGCTGGGTGCGCGCCGATCCGAACATGCTCACGCACGGGCCGGCCTCGCTCATGGCCGTGAACGCCCTCACGAACTCGCTCATGATGGAGAACATCCTCCAGGATTCGCCCGGCCCCAGGGCGTTCACCGGGTAAGGGTCGCGCAGGGTGTGGGTTTGGAACCTCTGGAGCCTGTTGACTGGGGTGTCGCCGGGGGGGGCCTCGGGGTGTGTGTTTTTCTTCGGCATGCGCTTTGGGGGGTCCTTGTGGGTCCGTCCCGCGCCAGGCACTCCGGAGGGGAGGGGCGCTTCGGGAAGGGAAGGCAAACGCCGTGAAAGGGAGGAACCGGAAGGCTCCGGTCCGGAACCCCGACCGGAGGCCGGGGGATTTGAGTCGCCAATTATAGCATTTTTTCAACATATATGCCGAAATATCCCAAGAGTGCAAGAGTGCCCCCCCTATCCGTTCACGCGGAAAACCGCCTCCCCCCTAATCTCGGGCCGCTTTCCCCTGCCCCCGGACAGCCTCCCCACGGCCCGGGACGGCCTCTCCCCCGCGCCCGGTACGCCACCCCCCAGAACGGCAACCCGCCTGAACCGGTTCGCCATTCCCTCCGCCGGGTCTGCCTCCGGTCCGCCAGAAGATCGACTCCGTCCCGGCGCAGGACAGCCCCCCCTCGTGCCCGTGAAGGGACACGTGCCGCTCAGCCCCCGGCGGCGACATCTCAGCCCCCGGCGAGAGAAACCCGACGGTGCCCCACAGTCCGGCCTCATCCGCCGGGCCGCCGGAGGGAACGCGTTAGCCTCGGGCCGGAAAGTTGCCGGAAGGCATTCCGCCGCGCCCCCGAGGGTTCTGTCCAGATCCTGCTCCGGCGCCGAGCTGGGCCGGCGGGCCGCCGGACCGCGAATTCTCCTCGCCGGAAACGCCCGATGACCTGGCCCGCTTCATCCCGGCAGCCCCATGCTCTGCCGGAACTCGGGATGAAGCCCGGCTAAGGGCTCGGGAAGCTCCCGGATGCGCGGGAAAGGGGGCGGAACAGGCCTGAGCCGAAGAAGATGGTGCCCCGAAGCCGCCGGAAGGGGAAGAGCCGGGGAAAGAGAAAGCCGAAGCCGTCGCCTGCGGCAGCCCGGCATGGCCGACATCCTGCATATTGCGGCAACCCGGCTCAAGCCGGGTGCCTGCGGCGAATCTCATCGGATGTCGGCGTTCGAGAAGCCTGCGGCGAACCGCGCAAGTCAAAATGACTTGCCGAACCGATTTTCATCACGTCACAGAACCCCGGAAAATCATTCGGAGAGAACCCGCGCTTTACGCTGTTTCCTGTGATGTCCTGTTCATGATGGAGGATCATCTCCCATCATGTCTTTATGGTTCGCGTGCGTTTTTTCGAGGCCTGATGAGAGATAAGGGACCGCACCATAAGCAACGGATATCCTGAGTTAACTGAATTAGACTAATGCCTTGACAGTTAGACATCAAATAACTTTTCATGAATCTTCATGCGCATGATTTCAGAAACCTGCGTCAATCGCAACTTCATAAGATTCTTCAGGAAAACTGTACCAGTAGTCAACACTGAACTATTTTGCCGCCACGGTTACGGAAGCGAGAGAAACAGATGACGGTAACATCATATTCAAATAACAATGATGAATCTGGGATAATCGACTTTAACGCCAGATTTCAACCGGATATCTGCAGAAACTTTCAGCTAACGGCAATTACTTATGCATTCAAATATTTTATAATTTACATTTTTGTTCTATGGAATACATCACGTTAATGGCATTGTTTAAAATTTATTTTGTTAATTTGAAAATGGCAACAACGGATTTCCTCCTTCGGAATGATCGGGATGGAAAGTCAGCCGAGAATGGAATTCGCTTGTTTCGGCCATTGAATTCTTCAGCCCCGAATCGCGGGACATCACGAACATGATACGGCGGCCCGACGGCCGGATGCCGGCAAAAAGCTTCCGGGTATTGAAAAGCCTGAAGGGAATCCCCCCGGAAATCAGAAAACGGTTCCGAAGCCGCCAAACAACGCCCGAAAGAGACATTTTCAGGCTGAAGACGTTTCGCAAAGAGCCGGAGAACCTCAATTTTATAAATCTGGCTTCGGAAATCATACCGATTCAAGTTGACACGGGGCGGTTCCCGGCTTAAGATCAATATGCCCTGCCTTAACAACCTCATGATGACCGCCCTTCCCCCCCGCTGCCTCAGCTCCGGACCCGGAAGGGGGTTCCACGCGTCGATCAACAGTCAACGGAGGAACCCGAATGACCCTCAAAGTAGGAATCAACGGATTGGGCCGCATCGGCCGCCTGGTGTTGAGGACGATCCTCGAGCGCTACCCGGACAAGCTCGAGGTAGTGGCCATAAACCACCGCTACGACATGGGCCTCAACGCCCACCTGCTCAAGTACGACTCCAACTACGGCCGCTTCAACGGCACCCTGACGGTCGACGGTGAGCACTACCTGGTGAACGGCAAGAAAGTGAGGAGCTTCCCCAACAAGGCGCCTGACGAGATCCCCTGGAAGGACGCCGGCGTGGAGATAGTCATCGAGGCGACCGGAGCCTACACCGACGCCGACAAGGCCAGGGGCCACCTGAAGGGCGGCGCCAAGAAGGTCATCATCACCGCCCCCGCCAAAAACGAGGACCTGACCGTGGTCATCGGCGTGAACGACGACAAGTACGACCCGGCCAGGCACGTCGTCATCTCGAACGCCTCGTGCACCACCAACGGCCTCGCCCCCCCGGTGTCCGTGGTCCACAGCCACTTCGGGATCGAGCGGGGCTTCATGAACACCGTCCACAGCTACACCAACGACCAGAAGGTCCTGGACAAGCCCCATCCGGACTACAGGCGGGCGCGGGCGGCCGCCCTGAACATGATTCCTACCTCGACCGGCGCCGCCAGGGCACTGGCCCTGGTCATTCCGGAGCTCAAGGGCAAGTTCGACGGCCTGTCGCTCCGGGTGCCCACCCCCACGGTCTCGATAGTCGACTTCACCTGCACCCTCTCGAAGTCCGCCACCCTGGACGAGGTGAAGGCGGCCCTGAAGGCGGCCGCCGCCGAAGGCAAGCTCAAGGGCGTCATGGGCTACGACGAGGAGAACCTGGTCTCGGTCGACTACAAGGGATGCGCCCTCTCCTCCGTCGTGGACGGGCCCTTCACCCAGCTGATAGGCGGGAACCTCCTGAAGGTCCTCGCATGGTACGACAACGAGTGGGCCTACTGCTGCCGGGTGGCCGATCTCGCGGCCATAGTGGCCGACAGAGGACTGTAGCGCCTGACCCGTCCGGCAGCCCCGAATGGCCGCGGGGCCTCTCCCGCCTCCGGGGAGACCGGCCCCGCCGGGGAGGGCCCGCCCACGACGGAGGAGAGGGCGCATCCCTGGTAGTCGACCGAGACCAGGTTCTCCTCGTCGTAGCCCATGACGCCCTTGAGCTTGCCTTCGGCGGCGGCCGCCTTCAGGGCCGCCTTCACCTCGTCCAGGGTGGCGGACT
>JAISEQ010000196.1 GCA_031264045.1 Deltaproteobacteria bacterium | reverse complement strand
AACCCATCATTGCCGTTCTGCCTATGTGTTTATACCATAGCCTCGGGTCTTGACGCCCACCAGATTCACGCTGATGGTGAGATGCGCAATTAATTTTACTGTCTATTTTGAATTATTGCGGCGATGCCATAAATATCATTCTTTGAGGTGGTTAAGTATTGCTGATCAGCTATATTTGATCAAGTTTTTCATTAAGAGGCATGACATCTCTTCTCGGTGGGGGAGGCCATGAGACTGGCCCAGTTCTGCCTCTCAACGTGCCCTATACGTTCATGCATGTATCCGACACACCGGCCCATGAAACCGGTATGTTGCCGCATGCAGCATATCCCCGGCCATGCCGCACTAAAATGCAACTCCATGAAAATCATTTTACGGCCGTTTTCAGCTACAGGAGACCTCGTCTCCGCCGGCTTGTTTGACACCCGTAACGATTCTGCCCTAAACGAATATGCCCGAGCCGCTTCTTTGGATGTCGGGGAGCCGCTCCGGAAACGCCGCCGGTTGAGTTTCGCAGTTTAGCCCCGTCGGGAGCCGGGGCCGAAGCGGGATAGCCGGACAGCCCACGGGCGGGAAACGGGCGGCGGCATGATCCGTCCCGGTGGGGGGGACGCGCCCTTTCGGTCCCGGAGCTTCCCGCGCCGGGCGGCAAGGCGTCCGGCGCGGGCGGTACGGTCGGCGCGGGACAGTCTCCTACTCGGTGCGCCCCGTCTCCAGGAGCTCCTCCGCTTCGCGGGCGGACACCCCCAGGAAAACGGCCGCGGACTCCGGATCCCACGACCCCCTGCCGGGCAAAGGCGGGGACGCCATGAGCTGGGCCAGCCTGAGCCGCAGCGCCGCGCGGGAGGAGGCTCCCCTGCCGGCGCAAACCCTCGGCAAGAGGCCGACGGGCCCTTTCGCGAGGAAACGCCTCCTCCACCAGCGGACGGAGGTGACGGGCGCGCCGCACAGACGGGCTGCGTCCGCGGTCGGCCGGCGCCTCAGGCTCAGCCGGACCATCGCGGCCCTCCAGGCCAGGATCCTCGCGGCATCCGTTCCCCCGACGGAACCGGGGGCAACGCCCGGCCCGGAGTCCGGACCCCCGGCGGCGGACGCACGCTCGCTCTCCACCGGAACGGTGCCGTCCCAGCCACCGGCCCAGACGCCCAGGAGCTCGAGGGAGCCGGGAGGGAGGGCCGCCAGCGCGCGCCCTGTCCTCTCGTGCGCCAGGCGCACCTGGCCAGATGCGGCCCCGGGGAGGCTTATCCCCTCCAGGGCCCTGCCCAAGCGGTGCCTGGAAACCCCCAAGGCCTCCGCCAGGGCCTTCCGGCTCCACTCCCCATCCGGATCATCCGGAGGTGGAGAGGCGAGAGTGCCGCCTATGGCGCCGGTCAGGGCGAGAAGCGAGGCCCTCGCCGCGGCGGCACGGGCCTCGGGACCAAGGAGCGCGGCGGTACCGCCTTCCGCGAAACGGCCCGTCCAGTAGCTCACGTCCCGGGGGCTGGCGCCCGCTCGCTCCGCAACGCCGCGCCTGTCCGCGCCGTCCAGGTATGCCGCCGCCATCCTTGCCCGCCAGGCGCTCTCGGCATCGGGGGCCTGCCCCCCGGCCCAGAGCCTCAGCTCTGCCATCTCGCTCCCGGTCCTGGACGACAGGGCCGCATCCCTGGGGGAGCGGCGGGGCCGGAACGGGGAACGGCCGGCGGACGCCAGAACCCTCCCCGCGGCGGAGGGGGGGACGCCCGCAGCCTCCGCGGCCCGCCTGACGCTCCAGCGGCGGGCCCCCTCCGGGGGATCTCCCTTCACGATCTCCAGAAGCCTCTCCGTTTCCTCCCCGGAGAGGGCCGGTGTGCCCTTCCCCTGCCTGCGGGGTCTGTCCAGGAGCCCACGGGGGCCTTCGCCCGCGTAGCGGAGCGTCCATTTGGTCACGGTGCCGACGCTCATTCTCTCTCGGAGCGCCGCCTCGCCGTGGAGGACGCCTTCAAGGCTCATGAGTACCGCCCTGGCTCGGGAGGCCGCCTTTTCGGAAGGGGCGCGCCCCGACGCCCACTCCCGAAGCACTTCCCGGTCCTCCTGCGGACGTGAGAACCTTCCGGCGGCCGGCCGGCGCCCGATGCGGGCGCCGGTGGACAGCTTCTCCCCCGCCAGCACCTCCCTCACCCTCGGAAGGGAGATCCCCAGCTCTTTCGAGATGAGGCGGACAGTCCAGGAAGCGCGTCCCTCCGGAGGCGTTCCGATGAGCGCCTTCACCGCGTCGCGGGCGGCCCCGTAGCCGGAACCGACCCGGCACCTGCCCAGGCGCCTGTCGCGGAGACCCGCGATGCCTTCCCGACCGAAATTCCGCCTCCACTTGCCTATCGTGCGGAGACCCACCCCGAGCTCGCGGAAAATCGCCTGCTCGCTTGCCCCGTCCAGGATCATCAGGATTATCCTCGCCCTGAGGGCCTTCCCCCTGTCCGGAGCGTCCTCCGAGGCCAGCACCCTGAGGGACGCGAGCTCCTCTGCCGAACAGTCGGGTACGGTCTTCCCGCGCCGCATGTCAGCCGCCTCCTCCCTCCCCGCCGCCCTGGCCGCCTATGTCCAGTCCGGACGCCCCTGAGGCCGGAGCGCCGCCGCCGGACGCGTTCCCGCCGCCTTCCCGGGAGCCGTCCCCTGAAGGCCCCGCATCGTCGGCCCGACCGTTTCCCCCGCTCCCGTCCCCGCCTCCGCCCCCGGAACCCGGGGTCTCCGGCACGGCAGGCATCCGGGCGCCATCCCCCTCACCGGACTGGTCCTCGGCGACCGAATCCTTCATGGAGGAAGGATCGGAGGCGGCCGAATCCACCGGGGAGGATGGATCGGAGGCGGCCGAATCCGCCATGGAGGTCGGCTCGGAGGCGGCCGAATCCTCCTTGGGGGAAGGCTCGGGGGGGGCCGGTTCCACGCGGGAGGGGGGGGG
>JAISEQ010000109.1 GCA_031264045.1 Deltaproteobacteria bacterium | reverse complement strand
TGAGGACAAGGCGAAGATTGACGAGTATTTCTATCTTGACGGTCCCACCAAGGATGACGAGTCTCAGTCTGCGCTGGACTCCAAACGACCGGATTCTGTTAAGAGGGCAGGGATCAAGGCAGCCCGAGCTGTTCACTTTTCGTCAGGTGTTAAGATAGGAATCTGCAACGCCTCACATTCGTCTCATGGAGGATTGTATAGTGGAAATTGGTTAAATTTTGTTTCTGCTACTAGAATGGACGTCATCCGAAAGATCCTCTACGGCGGGCATCGGAAAATCGACACTGATTCCGCGACTCAGCTTCAGAGTTCTATAGTTCCTCGGGATGCACACACCTGGGGGACCGATGTGCTTGCCGATGACCGTTGGGCAGATGAAAGCCGGAATACCAAGTATTTCGACATATCAAAATATACACCTTTTCCTAAACCTGCACCGGGTACAGCTCATTTTTTCGTGAGGGTGCGTAACAAGTCATCTAACCAGGGTGACAGGCACTTCCCCCTGATACAATATATTCTTGACGCCGGAAGCGACGTTTGGAAAAAGCATGTGCAGGGATCCACTAATTCGACAGGTGGGCGATATTTCGATTGGGCCCTCAATCAGTCGCCAAACCCATCTACTCACGATACCCTGACTGCAAAAGCCCAGAAACGTATATCAGAACTTGTAGTGCATGTAAACGTATGTGAAAAACAAAAGTTTGCAGTTGGCGACAACTGCAGGGTCTACCCCAACGGAAACTTGAAGCCTTCCGGTTTGCTGCAGCAGAACGGCGAACACGGACAGATGCTATTCGGTCTTATGACCGGCACTTTCGATAAGAGGGGATCTGGATACGATGCCAAGGACGGACCGGGAGAGTACACAAGGCGGAAGGGAGGCGTAATCAGAGCTCATATCAATGATTTGAATGATTCCATTGACATGCAGACAGGAAGGCTAACTCGTGCGGGGCTAATTCAATCGATTGACGGTCTTATCATTGCCGGAAGCCCATCCTTTGGAGGCACCTACACCACTGCTACCAGTTGGGGCAATCCATTAGGAGAGATGCTTTACGAAGGGGTTCGATATTTCAACAGACTCACTGTCCCCAGCCTGACCCAGTCGAGCATACAGCCCACCAAGGATTTCATCCCCATAAAGAGTGAGAGAGATAGTTTCCCGGACATGAATCTCAATTTCTTCAAAAGCTGGAGCGAAGTCCCTTCCATTCCTTCGGCTGAATGCGCCAAGCCCGTCATCATCCTGATAGGAGAGGCCGAGGTTGATTTTGACGGCGATCAGGGTGTCAACATCCGCGGCGGGATTGTTGCTAACCCATTGAAATCATTTTCCGCATCAGTCCAGGCCTCTCTTCCGAACGAATTCGACATGTACCGCTATCTTCAGATTATAACAGATCATGAGGGATTCAATAGAAACGGGAAAATATATTACTGGTCGGCCCATCCGGGATTTGGTCCGGGTGATATGTACAGCGCTAAAGTTCACCAGAAAGACCAGATGATCTGGGGTGACTGCTCACCCAAAACAATAGGAACACTCGCGGAAGTTAACGGCATATGCCCCAACAGATCCTCGTTCGAAGGGACTTACAGCTCATCAGCTGTTGCCTTCTTCGCTCATACGCACAACTTTTCTCCTCCTGGTTCCGAGCCTATGGGTTTGGACATTTATGCGGTCACACTGACGCCATCTTTCCCGGCTTTGAATTTTCCTCTATATGGAGCTGATGGAAAACCAGCCAGGAGGATCGAGATTCTGCCTGTGGCAATGAGCGAGACGGATGTCTTCACAAACTACAACCGCCTCCTGGAGGTGCTTAACTACTATGTCCTTGACTGGAGGACAGACTCACGCGGCACACCATACAGTGTAACTATAAGAGTAAACTACGAGGCTCAGTCCATAGCCTACAGCAAACAGGATTTCGGTTCTAACTGGGACGCGGACATCATAGTCGAGCATGTTTTCGAGCTTCTCTCCGACAGACAGACTTTTAAGACTGGAAATATCGTCTACGACATGTCCGATGTGAAGAACCCAGCCGACAAAAAAGACAAAGGTTACCACATGGGCGACTGGATATCCGGAGCTCTGAAGGTTAAAGGTGGTAAATACTGGACATTCAAGGATCCTCAAAACGGGTCGCCATTCGTCATAGAGCCTTCAGATGTTGCAGGACTTATTAATGGTCAGTGGAAAGTCGCCATCCATATCGATAAGAGGATGATGACAGGATATACAATTGCGGGAAGCACCCATGACGGAATTTATATGGACAGCGGCCGAAGTAATTCTGTAGGCGGTTCAGCTATCCCCAAGTTCGGGACACCTCCGTCATGCAACTGGCCCAAGGGTTATGGAATTAATTCTGCGAACCACAACGGTATCAACTGCTTCACAGATGTTCATGCCATACATCATCCCCTCGGAAAGCCTGACTCCATTACGGAAAAGGTCTGGAGAACGTTTGAATTCGACCCTGATCCAAACATGGCAGGCAACTACCTCCCAAACCCGTTGTACCTTGCCGCCAAGTACGGAAGTTTTACCGACTACAACTTAAACGGTCTGCCAGATCCTGGAGAGTGGGAAGGAGATGACGGGAGTCCCAAGACCTACTTCCAGCCGCTGAACGTATCCGAACTTCCTGAAAGGCTTGATTCCGTCTTCCGTGAGATCGCGAGGTCAATTTCCACCTCCACTGCATCGGCTGCCTCAATTGACACTATCATGGGCGGCGGCGTTTCTGTTCAGAGCATCTATTACCCTGTCTACACAAATCCTGAAAAACCTAATCAGCAGGTTAGATGGGTAGGTTCCGTTTACGGACTCTTTCTCGACAAGTGGGGCAACCTTCGGGAAGACAACGATCACAACGGCATACTCGACACTGTAAATGGAAATGCCAGCAAGGGCGACTTCGTCGTAACCTTCAACAGCCTGAGCCATAAGAATTCTGATCCGCCAAAGTGCTACGAGTACGGCGACTATGTTTCCCGATGCTATGATTCATTCGGCAACAACAATCTTGCTCTCATGCCGGACAATAGCAGGCATCCTTCAGTACACAGGGATTTTCCCTACCTTGGAGTCCACAGGATCGAGCCCCTCTTCGACACCGGCAGCTGGCTGGCCCATCTTGACTCATCGAAGCTTGCCTCAGGCCCGAGACCCGAGAAAACTCCAGCAACCGTTTCTGACAGCCGTCGCAGGATATTCTACGAGGCCCCTGTCACTTCGTCCAGACCCAAGCCAGAGCTTGCATCCTTCTGGCACAACAACATTTCTGAACTTGAAAAGCTCATGATCCACACCAACTACCGGGAGTCTCTCCCCGGCGTCAAAACTCGCGGGCAGGCCGCAAAGAGCCTCATAGACTGGATCAGCGGCATAGAGGTCTCGGGATGGCGATCCCGCATTGTTGACGACCCGTGGACATCGGGAGGAGGTCAGATAGTATGGCGGCTCGGTGACGTTATAAATTCCAAGCCGATACTGGTCAGTAACCCTTCAAGCGCCTTCGATCTGCTGTATGGCGACAAGAGCTACGCCAATTTCGTGACGCAGCAGTCAGGCCGGAGGCAGATGGTCTACTTCGGGGCAAACGACGGTATGCTCCATGCCGTCAACATCGGCTTTCCCGCTACTCTTAACAAGGGAAAAGTTTCTTTTCAAATAACCGATGGTAAACAGTCAACGCCCCATGAACGGGGGGCCGAGATCTGGTCATTCATCCCTGCATCGGTCCTTCCCCATCTCCGCTGGCTTCCGGACCCTCACTACAGCCACGCTTATTATGTAGACCAGAAGCCGCTCGTGAACGACATCCAGATAAACGGGGCGTGGCGGACTGTGCTGATAGGAGGATTAAGGCTTGGAGGCCGGCCCATTGAAACTCCCGACTCGTCAGCTGCAGGATCCGAGCACTATTTCTCGGAGGTGTTTGCCCTTGATATAACTGATCCAGAGACAGATCCGGTGCTTCTCTGGCGGTACAGTACGAAGGATCTGGGCCTCACGGTGGGTCTGCCTTCCGCTATTCTTTCCGGCGGAAAGTGGTATGTCGTGCTCCCGACTGGCCCAGTAAACGACAATCCTATACCGGCCTCGATATCCAGGACAGGTACCCCATACGTACAGTTCGGTTCTGACTCCCCGTATAACGGTTACAGCAACCAACAGGCCCGCCTCATAATCCTTGACGCGGAGACCGGGATTCCGCATCCTGCGACAAACACTCCCGGCTTCCTCACCGTCTCTGAGCCAAATTCGTTTTTCAACAACCCGTTCCTCCCCGTTGCCCAGATCCGTAACCAGACACCGTGGAACAATCATGCTCTTTACTACGGGCTAACTGTATCGCGGAACCCAATCGACTGCACCGACACAGGCGCGGTCTACCGTCTGCAAACCGTCGACTCCGCTGGCATGCCCCTTCCAGTCTCCAGTTGGAAGGTCAGAAAGCTCATCAGCACTGATAGGCCCGTCACGGGGGCCGTGAACTCAACTTACGATTCCAAGCGCAACCTCTGGGTCGTATTCGGGACCGGTAAGCTCTGGGGAGCGGACGATGTGCTACCCTGCGTTTCCATGAACTCTCCGCTGTGTGAACTTAACCATGTTCAGTACCTTTACGGAATCAAAGAAGATCTGAATGCAGCTGGCTTCATGACATTTAGTGACAGATCCCCTGACGCTTCCCGTATTCTTGACGTGTCTGGATACAAAGTATTCGTCAACGGTTCAATCTCCGGAATCACTTCAACTCCTATCCTTCCCAACTCGAATACCGGATACTCAGATTATTCTACCGTATCGAACATTCTGAAGACACCTTCGCTTATAGGTTACAAGAGAGCCCTAAACATCGGAAATACCGTTTATCCCGGCCAACCACACGCCTACGAGATGGTTCTAACCCAGCCCAAGTTCGTGCTTCTTTCCAAAGGCAGAAGTCTTACCGCCTTTACGAGCTTCGAGCCAAGGTCAGGTGGATGCGGCGACAGCGGTGACGGATACCTTTACCTGGTAGATACCTTTACAGGTCTGCCTGAACCATCCACGGCACACATCTTCTCAAAGGATTTCCAATCCGCTTCTCAAGATCCCAAGTTCCCCCAGAATCCCATTGCATCGCAATCGGCCATAACCGGAGCGGTAGGAGTCGGAAGGGGAAAGCCCACTGAAGCCTATGTTGTGGCATCCGCCGCCGGGACTACCGTTTCCGCTTCGGCAGAAGACGCGAGCACCAAGTCAATCTTCATAGGAGTATCCGATCTTCCAGCTAGCCGTCACATTTCCTGGAGGGAGCCTCTGGACACCGGCTATATGCTCACTCGAGACCAGATGATACTTGAGCTCAATTGACAATGTACCTTCAATGACCTGATTTTTTAACCTTCCTTCGGTTTTCCAACGAGGGCGGCCTTTTTCATGGGCCGCCCTTAAATATTTGTTTAGATATTTATCTTCAGTTTAATAACAATTGATTTTATCAATAACAGCTGTGTTTGTCTTTGTCTGATAGTTTCAGCAATGTTTTCTCCATTCTTTTAAAATCTGCCATACAAGTTTTGTAGAATTTTAGATAAAATTTAAATTATTTATATATAACATTGATGGGGAAAGGTACAGACACGGTATATATTATTATCCATAGATTTTTATCTCTATGCAACAGATCTGTTTATTGTGATTGAAGCGGGTATGGCTAAACTGCTGTAAGGCAGTTTAAAGAAGCCGGAATCCTGTTGAACTTTGGAATATTTGCAACTGCGGTAATGCCAGATTGAAGGGAGGGTGTATATGAATGGAGATATTTATGTCATTAATTCCTGAAATAAAATTTATCAGTCATGCGCGTGACGAGTATTTTCCGGATTCTGGGATAATTGCTTCACGTTAGGTTGCATTTCTAGGCTTTCGCTGTTTACTGGACATGGAAATAACGTTTTGCGCATTCCAGTTTAGTATTGTCCGGGTTCCGTGTCGTACCACCTGGAACGTTGCGCATCGGACTCCCGGGCTCAAACGAGCATCTTCTTCCAAAACGATCTAGACAGAAAGCTGGAATCCACGTTCTTCTCCATTTCTGTATAGAGCGACCAGGGCACGGACATGGACAGGTACATCCTTTTCAGGATCCTGCCCATGTGACGTCTGGCGGCCAGGTCCACGAGCCCCACGACCGCCTTCGGGTTCTCCATGCCTGCCTCGTGGAGGGGGATGGCGGCCAGGCTCGAGCAGCCGGGGGCAAGAGGGATGCGCACGTTGTCCACGCCGGGACGGGCAAAGTTGGCGAGCACTACCAGGGCCGAAAGCTGGAGCGCGTCCGCTAGCATGAGAGCCACCTTGGGCGGCCTTTCCAGGTCTCCGGTGACGATGGGCCTCAATACGACAACGCCGGTCTCGGGCTTTAGGGGCGGGTAGGAGATGCGGTGGTAGTCGTCCGCGAGTACCGGGTCCTTCTTGAAGCCCTCGCCCTCCAGGTATTCCATAACCACGGCCTCCCGAATGCCTTCGGCACGCAGCCTCACGGCCTCGGCCCGGCCCTCGGGGGAGGATTCGTTGCCGTCGGACATGTAGCGGAGCAAGGCTTCATGGCCGCCGGGGAAGTAGGCGCAGGGGTTGGGAGGGAGTCCGAGGCCTATGGATGCCCCGGGGCAGATGCCGCTCTCGGGAGTGAAGGCGACCATGTCGCCCTTGAAGGCACGGGCCACGAGGAACAGGGCGCAGCCTCTGACGGCCGCCCTGGACCGCCCCTCGATCACGGTGGCGGCATTGGGCGGGACGCTTTCCTCGTACCAGAGCCCCAGAACCGGGTAGGTGAGCTCCAGTGTTTCCTTCAGTCTGAACGGTGTCGAGCTTTTCTTTCTCATGATTCTTCTCTGCCCCAGGGAAGAAGAGGGCCGGAAAGTGAACTGTGTCGGATGACGCTCTTTTCGGGCTCGCTGTGAGGTTGCGTTTTTCAGCCTTTTCCGGTCGCAGGACACCTGGAGGGCGAGGTGCCCTCAGATGGTCGGGGCCGGACGTCAGAAATTGATATGGCTGATTTTTCATGTAAAAATACAGTGTTTTTGGAACCGGACATATCCGAACATTTGTTTGTTAGATATCTGAAATTTAAAATATAACATTTTATCCTTTCATATTCGTATCCAATTCGTCTCAAAAAAAACTTAAGAGGTATGTCTTAAGTTAAATCTCCAGATATGTGCAGGTCCGAAATATCAGAAGCTAAATATGGTTGTTATAATATTGATATGATGTTTGATTGCTGGTTTTGCATAAATGAAAGAAATTATTAAGAGTGTTTAAAATTTCGTTTTCAGTTGTATTTTACCACAATAATCCAATTTTCATCTGGTCACAATAAGAGTTTTGAATCAACTGCTGTTTTTCCGTTCCGTTTTACAAGATTTGTCTCTCAATAGAAATTGTTATGTCAATTTATAAATATGTGATCCCTAAGAAAAATTCTTTTGAACGGAAAAAGATATTGTTTTCAACACTTTTGAATTTTTTTTTTGCCACACATCCAAAAAGATTTATTGAAACTTGATGTTTCTCGCGCATCATCTTCATTTTTAATAATGGGTGATTAAAGTTCCATTTTAAACTGTCTGCATTTTGAAATTATCAATATCAATCATTTCCGCTATGATAACCAATTGTTCCGTTAGAGTATTTTAACTTATGTTTTTAATAACTTGCCGGATAGTTCTCTCAAATGGACATTCATTATATCCGCCTTTCAATATTTCCGACCGAGATTATACCGTCATGCCCATTGTCCCCGGCAGGCCTTTGCTCCGCGGAAAAAGTCCCGGCCTGAATTCAGATGTCCTCGGGTTTCGCGAACAGGGTTATCGCGATCATTGCGAGGAAGCAGAGGGCGATCACCCTGTAGATCTCGTCTGCCGCGATGATGGAGGACTGCGTGGCTATCTGTCCTGACATGAAGGCCAGCGCCTCGCTCTGGCCCATGCCGGCCGAACCGAGCCCGGAGAGCGCGTCCGCGGCGGCGGGGTTCATGCCGTCCATGTAGGACTGGAGGCGAACCTGATGCACCGCCTCCCTGCGCTCCCAGACGGTGGTCACGACCGAGGTGCCTATTGCCGTGAAAAGTGTCCTTATGCAGCTGAAGAGCCCTGAGGCTCCCGCCATGCGGGCGGGTGGGATTCCTATGAAGGTCAGGGTCGTTATGGGCACGAAGAAGAGCGCCAGCGCCGCGCCCTGTATGGTCTGGGGCAGGACCACGAAGGCCAGGTCCGCGCCGGGGGCGAAACGGGTGCGCATCTCCATGCAGACGGCGAATATCACGAATCCCGTTATGATGATGAGCCTCAGGTCCGCCTTCCTGATGAGCTTGGCGACGAACGGGGTGAACAGGACCGGGATCAGCCCCACCGGCGCCGAAGCAATGCCGGCCCAGGTGGCGGTGTAGCCGAAACGGGTCTGAAGCAGAAGCGGCAGGAGGACCACGCTACCCAAATACAGCATCATGCCGAGGCTGATGAGCGTTATGCCCACCGTGAAGTTCCGGTGCCGGAAGAGGCTCAGATCCAGAAGCGGGGAGTCGGTCTTGAGCTCCCAGCAGATGAGGAGCACGATGAAGACTGCTGCGGAGCAGGCGAGAAAGACTATGAGCGGCGACTCGAACCAGCTCCGGTCCTTGCCCAGGTCCAGGAAGATCTGGAGCGAGGCCACCCCCAGGGCCAGAAACGAGAAGCCCACAGCGCTCCACTTGGGTTTCGAGACCGGCGTCTCCCTCTTCCCCAGAGTCTGCCACACCAGCCCGGCGGAGATGAAGCCCAGCGGGACGTTCAGGATGAAGATCCAGCTCCAGTGGTAGTTGTCGCTAATCCATCCCCCCAGGATTGGACCCATGACCGGGGCCACGGAGACCGTGGTTGACCACAGCGCTATGGCCATGATCTGGCGTTCCCGGGGGTAGTTGTTCATGAGAAGCGACTGGGCGAGCGGCATCATGGGCCCCCCCGCTGCCCCCTGGAGGATCCTGAACACCACAAGGGCCTCCAGGCTCCAGGCCAGCCCGCACAGCAGCGAGCAAGCCGAGAAGAGCATGGTGGACCACATGAACAGCCTCACCTCTCCCAGCCTCTGGGCCAGGCGGCCAGTGAGAGGCAGCGCCACGGCGTTCATGGCTGCGTAGGAGGTGATGATCCAGGTGCCCTGGGAGTACGATGAGCCCAGGTTCCCGGATATGGTAGGCACCGCCACGTTCGCGATGGTGGTGTCCACCACCTGCATGAAGGTGGCGAGAGGAAGCGCGAAAGTGATGACTGCCAGGCTCGCGCCCTCCAGGGGAGGCCGGAGGGCCCCGGTCGGTCCCTGGCTCATGGGACGACGTCTCCGCCGCCGGGGCTCCCGGCCTCTGGCGGAACCTTTCCGGCGCCCCGACCGAGAGGCTTTCCGGGCTCAGTCCATGCGCCGTCTGTTCCCGGGCTGCCGGTCCCGGCGGGCAACTCGGCCTTCCTGAGGCCGGAGGCAACCTGCCCGGTCCTCGCGCCGTCCTCTCCGTGGCCGACGGACCCGCAACCGTCGGTTCCGGTCGTCATGAGCCTCAGCGCAATCTCGTCCGCCGTCCTCCTGCGGATTAGGGCCAGTCCCGCCTCGTGGTCGTAGGCCGTGGTGACGGCCTCCCTGCGGCCCCGCCGCATGGGCGCCCGCGAGGTGGATGCCTCCAGATCCACCTCCACCCGGCAGGAGAGCCCAAGTATCAGAGGGTTCTCGGCGAGGGCGCCCTCGTCGAGGGTGATCCTGACAGGCACCCTCTGGACCACCTTGATCCAGTTGCCCGTGGCGTTCTCGGGGGGAAGGAGGGAGAACGCGCTCCCCGTGCCCGCGCCCAGGCCTTCCACCACGCCCGGGTAGACTACGTTTCCTCCCAGCATGTCGGCAGTGACCCGGGCCGGCATGCCCGGCTTTATCCTCGATAGCTGGCTCTCCTTGAAGTTCGCGTCCACCCAGAGCCGGCCGTCCTCCACGATGATGGCCAAGGGTTGCTGGGGCGATGCCTGGCCGCCCAGCTGGGCCGAACGCCGAGCCACAGTGCCCGTAACGGGGCTCCGGATATCCATGCGCTCCAGGGTGAGCCATGCCTGTTCCACATGCGCGGAGGCAAGCCTTATGGCCGGGTGTTCCGAAGGGGTGCCCGGGCCCAGCAGGCTCCGGTTGGTCTCCAGCGCCGCGCGGGCGGCGTTCATGCCTGCCTCGGCCTGTTCCGCCTGGAGGCGGAAGCGCTCCACCTCCTCTTTGGTGATCGAGGTCCCCGGCGACAGCCGGAGCCTCCTCCCGTAGTCATTTTGGGCGAGCGCCAAGGCCCTTTCGGCCGCCTGGAGGTTCGCCGTGAGCCTCACGTTCTCGGAGACCAGGCTTCGGACGTGGAGCGCCTGGGCGAAGAGCTCCTCCCAAGCCGATTCCAGAGCGAGGCTGGCGTCAGCCGGGTCAAGCCTGAAGATCACTTCGCCCTCTGCCACCCGTTCGGTAGCGTCGGCAGCTGTCCCCACGACGGTTCCGGAGACCAGAGGCGTGACCCTCACTATGTTTCCCGCAGTGTAGGCGTCGTCGGTGGAGACAGTTCCGCGTCTGAAGACGAACCACCAGGCTGACGCCAGCGCGCCTATGACGGCGAAGACCACCAGGGCCTTGGCCACCGACCGGCCCGGACTGCCGCCCGGTGGCCTGCCTCCGGGAGTCGGGCCGTCCGGGTGGTTGCCCCTGGTCCCGCTTCCGGGAGGGGTACCGTCGGGGGCACCGCCAGAGGCCGGATGCTTGTCTTGGGTAGAGGCCGGGGAGGCGGGTGGGCCTCCGGCAGGGCCATTGGCGGCGCAGGGCCGACGGTCCCGGCGGTGGGAGATGGTGTGTCTCGGAGAGGGCATTTAGAAGACGTTCCGGTCATGCGGCTTGAGTTGGGCGGTGGGGACCCGGACGCTCGGTCCGGGAGGGTTGGGACCTTGAAACCGCATCTGGGCGGCGGTCCGCCGCAGGTCCGTGACGGCTGGGGGGAGCTTCGAAGGCCGGGTTCCGGGCTCCTGGATCGGCCAGGCGGAGCCGGGCGGGAGGGGAGGGCAGCCGGTCGGGCGGAGGGGATCAGCTTTCGCCGGGGACACCGTCGGGGAAGTGGATGGACCTCCAGTCGTAGTCGCACTTGGGGCCCTCCATGGAGATGCAGAAGAGGTAGAGGAAGTGGTCCCTGGCTTTCTTGGGGTCTATCTTCTCGCCTATCATCTGCTCGACCCTTCCCAGGAATCCGATCCCCATGAGCGCCCCGGCGAGGAGCGTCAGGTACATGAGCTCGAACATGATGCCCTGACGCAGGATCCCGTCATCCTGGCCCTTCTTGAGGATGGCCAGCATTCCAGCCGTGTTGGGGGCGGGGAAGTTGTCGTCCGGCTCCTGGAAGGAGACGTTCGGGACCTTGAAGTAGTCCAGGACGTACAGCCTGAAGATGTTCGGTTCCTCCAGTGTGGCGTTCTGGAAGCTTATGAAGATCTTCACCAGGAGCTCCATTGGGCTCTTGCATGAGGTTAAGAGCTCGTTTAGCCTCTTGAAACGGGACTGGAAGTAGTGGTCGTAGGTTTCCTTGTTGAGTTTGTCCCTGTCCCCGAAGTAGTAGTAGATGGACGCGGGGGAGACCCCGGCCATGCGGGCGACCTCCTTTATCGTGAACTTCAGGGGCACGGAGGTCCCGATCGTCTTCAAGCAGCTGGCCATGATGCTCTTGCGAATCTTCTGCTCGCTCGCCGGATCGGAGTGAGGTCGACCGACAGAGCGCCTTCTGTTGTGGTCCGCCATGGGTAGCACCCGAAAATGATTATTTGGTTAAACGGCTTTTTTTGCAAGGGGAATCGGCCTTCCCGGGAACCCGGCCCCCGGGGCGGCAGGCATTCCCCCGCGACCCCTCGTCGTTGCCCGTTCCGCCCGTGCGGCCAGGCCGTCCGTGCCGGAATCGGGGTCGGGCCGCCTCCGGTTCCGGGAACCGGGAGGTTCCGAGCGGCTGAAAGGCCGCCGTCTGGGGCGGGGGGAGGCCTCCTGGAGCGGCGGCCCGGGGCCGCACTGTCAGGAAATGTCCCCGCCTCATCGGCGCAGGAAGGGCTGAGGCGGCTCCGCAGCGGGAGGGGGACGGAGGTGACAGCGGCATCCACGGGACGGGGATGCGCAATATGTTGTCGAAAGACCCGTTTCAGGTAGCTGTATGTTGTAATATATGCGAAAGCAGTTCATGGCGATGCAGCTATGTCCCTCAGGCAGAGAAGCTGGAGCCTCGCAGGGGGCACCAGCGAATGTCCGGCCCTGCGGCTCGCAGGGGCAGTTGGCCGGATGCCTGGCCGGCCTGGAGATTAGAATTTCGGAAGATCTGGATGTAGATGATTCTGAAGCCGGACAGAGGATTTCGGCAGCCTGGCTACTTGATGATCGGAAGCCGGATACTTGCAGGCAGGAAGCCGGATACTTGCAGGCAGGATGCCGGATACTTGCAGGCAGGATGCCGGATGATGGGGAGACGGATAGCTGATGGTTCTGGTTTCTGCGGCCGCCCCGCAGGGGATCGGATGCCGGATGCCGCCCGGCCCGAGACCGGATGATCGGATGCCGGGAGTCCTGACGGTTCCGGACATTCTGGGCGGGAGGGACGCTGGGCTGACCCTGGCCCCAGAAGACCGCTGGCATTCGGAAAGATTGCGGCAGCCCGGATGATCTTTGCTCTTCAGAACTGAATCTCTTTCTGGCACGGTCCGGTTGCGGAGCGTCCGGCATCAAGCCGGGCTTCTGAAACGCTGGCTATTCCGGAATTGAGATTCGCCGGTTGTTCAGGACGGTGGGCGCATGGACTTCAGGGACATTATCGCCTGAATGAAATAAAAATCCTAATGCGGCGTCCGCAGGAATACGGTGGCATGACCTCGGGAGGGGGATGGGATGGGGGTAGCTTTAGGGATGCCGTAGCCAGTCTCCAAAGGAGGCATCCGCCGCAACTGGAGATCTCCAGCGGGAGGGCTGGCACCTGGGCAAGATACGGACGGGGGCAGAGATGAGACGGGCTCTCGTGGACTGTTCGGGAAGGACGGGGGTCGGCGGAAGGATGCGGCAGGCCGACATCTCGAAGAGGGGCGGAAAGGGCGGGCAGGCACCCTTACCGGTACGGCAGTCAAGGGGACGCAGGTTGGGTTAAGTGGAACCAGGTCTGGTCGTATGTAGTGAAAACTTAACACTACACCCACAGATGATGCGCCTGGATAAAATTGGTCAGGGGAGGGGAAGACCGATCTTAACCAGTTCGCTCTAGGGCGGTCCCCGGGGGGGGCGTTGCCGGAAGTCGGCCTGGGGCCTCGGATGTGATGCCGGGTGTGAGGGCATCCCGGATGGGATGTCAGGTGTGAGGGCATCCCGGATGGGATGTCGGGTGTGATGGCATCCCCCCAGATGGGATGTAGGGGATACAGGCATCCCGGAAGGGATGTCGGGTGTGAGGGCATCCCGGATGGGATGCAGGGGATACAGGCATCCCGGAAGGGATGTCGGGGTGAGGGCATCCCGGAAGGGATGTCGGAGGTACAGGCATCCCGGAAGGGATGCGGAAAACACCCTCTGGAGCATTCCTTGGTTCCAGAGTTGGTTCATGATAGGGATGTCAATTCAATTAACAATCATGATATGGGTAACACTTTCGAAAGTCAAGATAAAATGCCCAGTTTGGGAGAGCAGAAGTTCTTCAGGGGCTTGACGTAGCATTCATCGGAGACATTGGCTGGGGGAGAGATATACCCCGAATCCCACACGAAATGGCCGGTTTGGGCAGACAGGCCAAAGTTTTTCGCACTCGGAAAGGATGAGGCGGGTTTTCGAAAAGGGATGCCTAGAACCGGAAAAGTGAAGAATTTCGGATTACCGCATCCCGGATGCTTGGGTCGGCAGGGTGATAATGGCCGAAATCGCGCAAAATTAAACGCTAATGGGCTCCAGGCCGTCAGCCAGCTAAATAGCATCCGTTAAGACATCCGGCCACATCCTGTTGTGGATCGGGATGGACGATTTTTTCCGTCGAGCCTGTGCCTTCTGCATTTTGGCTCAGGAGGCATCCGAAGACATCTTAAGTCCAGGGTAGCCGGATGTCAGGCCCTTTCGCCTCCAATTCTCCGGTCATCCTGAATCCGCATCCCGTAGCGTCTGTGGATGTCAGACAACCCAAGGATGGTGAAGTCAGGCCAGGCATCCTTTGCCGTCTTCCTCGTTACGGCGGCTTCCGCATACCGGAGAACGTCAGGATGGCGGAGAATCCCGGAGGAGGGTCGCCGTGCATCATCAGTGCAAGGTGGAGGATGCCGGTGTAGTTTAAAATGGAGGATGCCGGTTAGTCCCGACTTTCAGGGCAGTCTGTCAAGGAGGCAGCCGTAGGGAGGCTCGCCGGCATCCGGCTTTGGGTTTAAGTAGGGCATTCCGCATGAGTCGCTTCCGGCATCCGGGATTCCGGATTTTAACAGGACCATCCATCAGGGCCGTTCGCGGCATCACGGTCTTCGGGATTTTAACTCGGCAGGCTTGCGCCGGGGGTTTGCCGGATGCGGAGGACATCCGGCATCCGTCCTCCGGTCATTCGGCATCTGCCCCCCGGCCATCCGGCATCCGTCCTCCGGTCATTCGGCATCCGCCCCCGGCCATCCGGCATCCGCCCCCGGCCATCCGGCATCCGCCCCCCGCCATCCCGCATCCGCCCCCGGCCCTCCCGCAACCGCCCCCCGCCAACCGGCCACCGCCCCCCCGCCGCCCGGGCCCCTCCGGCAATCCG
>JAISEQ010000054.1 GCA_031264045.1 Deltaproteobacteria bacterium | reverse complement strand
CGGTTGACGCGGATGATGCGTCTGATGCGGAGGTTGGGGATGATGCGGAGGTGGAGATTATGTTGCGGAACATGACTTGGCGGACTATTGAGAACTGCGGAAAAAGTGCCCGGCAAGATTTAGACTGCAGTAGCGCGGCGTACGGCTCGTGACACAGGGCCCGTCGTAATCCTCGGCAAGCCGGACGGGACAGGGACCGGTGCGTGGCAGCTGATCAGGTTCGGACCGTCGGATCAGACTGACATCGGCTTTCAAGGGCCGAAACCGACGGTGCTGGCAGAGGGGGAAAATCTGCGGGTAAAGGCAGCTGTTGTCGTGAAGCGGAACGCGGCGGGAGACTGTCCGGATTCTACCGCGCCCTCCGACCGTAATGGCGCGGAAAAGGCGGCGGATGAGCGGATGAGCTGAAGGATTTCGATCGGTCGTGCCAACTGGAAGGCGGGCGGTCCGTTCTGAGGGGCGGCTGCGGGCCCGGTTCCGGCATTCCGATTCCCGTTGGCATGATGGCCGGTGTCGAAAAGGCCGCCGGTCGCACGGGACGGCTGCGGCTGGCCGGAGGAGCCCCGGGGTGACCGCGATGTTGACCGAGGCGGTGAAGCGTCCGGGCGTTTCGTGGCTATTCGGGACGATTCGGAACGATTCGGGACGGTCGGGACGATTCGGGGTTGAGTCTGAGCCATGCGGCATGCGGTGCCCCGGACGCGGCGGCCCGGCGACCGGGGCCGGATGGGCCGCGTCGGAAACGCGGCCGGGGTCAGCGGGACTCCGCCGCCCTGGGGGGCTTGGACGCCGCCTCGGACTCGGGGCGGGTCTCCGCCGGTTCGGCCGAGGGCTTCGTCTTGGTGGAAGGGGAGGCGGACCGCCTGGCCCGCGGCTTGCGCTCGGCCTTCGAGGGGAGGCTCAGGGCCTTCTTGATGCCCCGCGTGGCCTGCTTTATCCGCTGGACGTTCTCGACCATGGCGAAGCGCACGAAGCCCTCGCCGCCGCTGCCGAAGCCCAGGCCCGGGGAGACGGCCACGTTCGCGTTGGAGATGAGCATCTTCGCGAACTCCACCGAACCGAGGCTCTGGAACTCGTCGGGGATGCGGGCCCACAGGAACATCCCGCCCTTGGGGGGGGTGACCTGCCAGCCGGCCTTCAGAAGCCCGTCAACGAGGACGTCCCGCCGCTCCAGGTAGGTGGAGCGGATTTCCTCGACGCAGTTCTGGGGACCGTTCAGGGCTATGATGGCGGCTATCTGGATGGGCTGGAAGGCCCCGTAGTCGAGGGAGCTCTTGATCCGGGTGAGCGCCCCCACCAGGTTGGAGTTTCCGCCGATGAAGCCCACGCGCCAGCCGGCCATGGAGTAGCTCTTCGAGAGAGAGAAGGCCTCGACCGCTATGTCCTTGGCGCCCTTGGCCTGGAGGATGCTGGGTGCCCGGTAGCCGTCGAAGCAGAGATCTGCGTAGGCGAGATCATGGATGACCAGGATCTTGTGGTCGCGGCAGAACGAGATGACCTTCTCGAAGAAGTCCAGGTCCACCACCGCCCCGGTGGGGTTGTGGGGGAAGGAGATGACGAGCATCCTCGGCCTGGGCCAGGTCTGGCGGACGGCAATCTGCAGATCGGCGAAGAAGTCGCGGTCCGGGCCTATGGGGACGTTCCTGAGATCGCCTCCGGATATGACCGCCGCGTAGGAATGGATGGGGTATGTGGGGTCCGGGGCGAGGACCACCTCGCCGGGGGTGATGGTTGCCAGCGTCAGGTGCGCCAGCCCCTCCTTCGCGCCAAGGGTGGCCACGGTCTCCGTGTCGGGGTCAAGCTCCACCCCGAAGCGGCGCTCGTACCATGAGGCTATGGCGTGGCGGAGCTTGGTGATGCCTTTGGACGCCGAGTAGCGGTGGTTGGAGTCCTTCTTCGCCGCCTCGACCAGCTTGTCCACGATGTGGTGCGGGGTGCCCAGGTCGGGGTTGCCCATGCCCAGATCGACTATATCGGATCCCGCCCGCCTCGCCGCCATCTTGAACTCGTTTACGGTCGCGAAGACGTAGGGGGGAAGGCGGTTCATCCGCTGAAATTCGAAGAGGCTGTCTGTCATGGGTCGACCTCCGGGTCCTGGATGGCGCGGGAAGGGCATTTCCTCGGGCCTCCGCGCCGCAGAGGCGGCGCGGGTACTCAAGTATATAAACTAAAACGTGCGCTAAAGCTAACCAAAACGGCGGACGCATCCCGTCCGGGGCGGATGTGTCGCGGTCCGGAACCGTCCGGGCGGAAGATTCCGGCGTCCGGGTGAGCCCGGGGGAGCCCGGCGCGGCGGGTATAGGGCATCGGCGAGGATTTACGGCTTGAGGTGGGGTGCGGGAGCGGCCGGCGGCCGGACGGGCAGGGCAGGGGCGGTCTGTGGTGGCGGAATCCGATCAGGTGGGCCGGCGGAAGCTGGGCGTGCCGGAAGGGGCGCGGGGCCCGGGCCTCGGTACGGGGCGGGTATCCGGAGGAGTTCCGCCCGGTCCGGGCCCGCCTTCCCCGAAGACGAGGGCGACCGGACCCCCGGCGGGGGTCCGGTCGCTGATGCCGTACCGGGTGGGCAAGGTTCGCTTCCGTTCCGGACTGCCGGTCGGCCGCTTCCGTTCCGGACTGCCGGTTCAGGGATCAGCTTCCGGAACGGGGGTCGGGTCCCCTCTGCTTGCGCCTGGTGCCTCTGGCCGGGTCATCGCCGTCTCCGGGAAAATCCGGGCCGGGGACCGGGCCGCCGGAGGAGAAGCCCGCAAGGGCCATGACGAGGTTCTTCACGTCGCGGAAGTGGCCCTCGAAGTCGGTGGGGGGACGGTGGTCCATGTACTCGTGGACGCGCAGGTTGATGCAGATGAGGGTCGTGTGCATGATGAGCGTGGCGGCGATCCTGGTGTCGAAGGGGAAGGCGAGTCCCTTCTCGATGCAGCGGTCCAGGTGGGACTGGATGAAGCTCGTCGAGTAGTCCAGGAAGGTGTCGTTGAAGATCTTCGCGCAGTGCTCGTTGCGGAACTGTTCGGTCTGGATGAGCGAGAAGGCGTAGCAGGTGAAGTCGTTGGACATCTTGGTGGGCTCGCGGAAAATGATGTCCAGGACCTCGGAGAGGGTCTGGGCCTTCGTGAGCGTCTCGTCCAGGAACTTGAAGTACAGAAGGTAGAGGTCCTCGGCGTGGGTCATCACCGCCTCGAAGAGGGACTCCTTGCCGCTGAAGTGGTTGTACAGGGACGACGGCTTCATCTTGATGGTGGAGGCGATGTCCCGTATGGAGACCGCGTCGTAGCCCTGCCTCGCGAAGAGGATGGTCGACTCCAGCATGATCACGTCTTTCGTCTTGGAGTTGTCCGAGCGGATGGGGAGCGGCTGGGACACGCCGAAGACGTTGAACTCGGGGGGCTTCTTTTTGTCGATCATGGACTTGCCTTGGGAAGGGTACGGTCCCGGGACCGTCGGGCCCGCCGGGCGGGCCGGGCATGGAGTGAGCTCCGGGGAGGCCGCGCTGTGCTTTCCAGGGTCCCTCCGGGGGCCCGGCCCCGGGGGGGCCGGCCGCGGGGGCGGAGCGAAAGCGCTCATTATAAGCCAGAACCGGCGCGAAACGGCAAAAAAGATGCCGGCCGCCGCCCGCGGACCTCCGCGCGGTACGTTTCGGCCGTCGGCTTCCCGGACGCCGCGGTCGACGGCGGTGCGGAAGAGTCTTGCCGCGACCTGCAGGCCTCGGGGCCGAAGGTCCGCCCCGGGGCGGAAACCGGGCGGGCGGGACGCCTGCCTTCGGACGCGGACCGTCCCGCATTCCCGGGTGGAGGCGTCGGGGGAGGGAAGGTCGCGGGGCCTTCGCCGTCCCGGCGGGGAACGGGCGGGTGAGGACCCGCCGGCGGCCGGGGGGAACGCTCCGGCGCGGCGGGGAAGGTCCCGGCGGCGGATCGGGCGGGAAGGCGTTCCCGGGGAGTTCTCCGGAGCGGGGGACGTGGGGAGGCGAGGGGGAGAGAGCCATGAAGGCGGATGAATGTTCGGTGAAGGCGGATGAATGTTCGGTCTGGTGGGGGGCTACGGCTGGAGATCCGGCCTTCGGAACGGCCGAAAACGACGATGTTAAATCTAAGCGGCGATTCGCGGGCCGGGCAGGGACGCCGGGCGCGGTCCGGCGGGGCCGCAGCTGCGATGCGGGCCGGAGGCCCGCCGTTTCCTGCGGCCGGTAGCGCGGCGCCGGGCTACTTTATCTCCCTGGGAGGGATGTTGTGGTAGACCTGGTTGAGCGAGAAGTGCAGCGGAACGCACATCTTTAGCGCACGGCGGGCGAACCAGTTGGGCTTGTACACCTCGAAGAAGGGCAGCTTCCACTCGAGGGTGTAGTCCTTCGGGGGGGCCCAAGCCGAGCTTGCGCGGCTGTAGATGGACGGCAGGCTTATCTCGGGCCGGCCGATGGGGGAGCCGTACAGGCCTCCGTCCAGGGGCAGGTCGACCAGGTCGCTGGGCAGCTGGTCCTCCGGGCTGGACTCCACGGTCGTCCAGTACTCGAAGAAGTTGTTGCCCTGGAGGTTGGTGCAGACCCCGTAGAGTTCCCGGTTGGTCAGGCACGGAATTTTGCGGATCCGGTCGATGAAGTTCAGCCACAGCTTCTCGTAGTAGTCACCGACCGCCTTGTCGTTCAGGATGGCGCAGTAGCCTACCAGGCGTTTGCTGGGCAGGGACTCGACCGATTCTATGAGGATTTTGGGCTTCATGCCGGTCACCAGGTTCGGGGGCCCGGGAGGGGGTCCCCCTGTTTCCCGTGTCCCGCCGCAGGGCGGGGCCCGGGGGGCCGTGACGGTTCCGGTGCCTGATGGCCGGGCACCGGCCTGCCCGTGTCTCGCGCCCCCACGCGGCCT
>JAISEQ010000018.1 GCA_031264045.1 Deltaproteobacteria bacterium | reverse complement strand
CCGCCGCGACCCTTGAGTCCATGCGGAAATACCGGGTGAGCATCAAGGGCCCCCTGGCCACCCCCGTTGGCGGAGGGATAAGGAGCCTGAACGTGGCCATCCGCCAGGCCCTGGACCTTTACGCCTGCGTGAGGCCGGTCTCCCACGTGCCCGGCGTCCCCTCCCCCGTGAAGGCGCCGGGCAAGGTGGACATGACGGTCTTCCGGGAGAACACCGAGGACGTCTATGCGGGAATAGAGTGGCCAGCCGGCAGCCCCGAGGCGGAGAGCCTGGCCGCCTTCCTGCGCGAAAGACTCGGCGCCGCGATAAGCCCCGGGGCCGCCCTGGGCATAAAGCCCATGACCGAGCGCGCCTCCAAGAGGCTGGTGCGCATGGCCATCGCCTGGGCCGTGAGGGAGAAGAGGACGAGCGTCACCCTGGTCCACAAGGGCAACATCATGAAGTACACCGAGGGCGCCTTCAGGAAGTGGGGCTACGAGGTGGCCCGCGACGAGTTCGGTTCCCTCACGGTGCCCGAGAGCGAGGCGAAGGCCCCAGGCGAGGAGTCCCGGATAGTCGTGAAGGACCGCATAGCGGACAACATGTTCATGCAGACCCTCCTGCGCCCGGACGAGTACTCGGTCCTGGCCATGCCCAACCTCAACGGCGACTACCTCTCGGACGCCCTGGCCGCCCAGACGGGGGGGCTGGGCATGGCACCCGGCGCGAACATAGGGGACGGCACGGCCGTCTTCGAGGCCACCCACGGCACCGCCCCGAAGTACGCCGGCAAGGACGTCGCCAACCCCTCCTCGCTCATACTCTCGGGGGCCCTGATGCTCGACCACCTGGGCTGGAGATCCGCGGGCGACCTGATCCGCGCCGCCCTGGCCCTGGCCATAGCCGATGGATTCATGACCAACGACCTGGCCCGCCAGATCCCCGGGGCGACCCCGGTCGGCACCCGGAAGTTCGGGGAAGAGGTGCTGAAAAGGATCTAGCCCCCTCCGTTTTCCGCCTGGAGCGGGCGGCCGGCGCCCGCCGGGACAGGCGGCGGGACGGGAACCGCCGGAAACCGTGAACCCCGGCCGGGACGGCCCCGCAGGGGAGATCCGAAGACGGGCCGGGACGGGGTTATCCCTGGCCGGTACGGCGTCCGCGCAGGCCGGGACAGCACCGGCCATGCCGGGATACGGCCGGGAAAGCCAGGGTCGCCGCAGGGGGACAGCCGGCCAATCAGCGGGACAAGGCCTGGAACTGCCGGGACAGGCCGGGTACGGCCGGGAACAGGAACAGGCCGGGTACGGCCGGGAACAGGAACAGGCCGGGAACAGCAACAGGCCGGGAACGGCCGGGGACAGGAACAGGAACAGGCCGGGAACAGCAACAAGCCGGGAACGGCCGGGGACAGGAACAGGCCGGGAACGGCCAATGACAGGACCAGCCAGGAACGCATCATGCCCGACACCTTGACAGAGAAAATCATAAGAGAGCACCTCGTCTCAGGCGAGATGAAGCCAGGCGCGGAGATAGGGATAAGGATCGACCAGACCCTCGTCCACGACGCCACGGGCCAGATGGCCGTGCTGCAGTTCGAGGCCCTGGGGAAGCCGAGAGTCAGGACCAGGAGGTCGGTCATCTACTCCGACCACAACATCCTCCAGGTCACCTCCCACAACGCCGATGACCACGCCTTCCTCAGGACCGCCGCGGCGAAGTTCGGGATGGTCTACTCGAAGGTCGGCAACGGCATCTGCCACCAGCTGAACCTGGAACGCTTCAGCGTCCCCGGGGAGACCCTGCTCGGGGGCGACAGCCATACCACCACCGGAGGCGCCGTGGGGGCCTTAGCCGTGGGGGCGGGGGGGCTGGACGTGGCGGTGGCCATGGGGGGGGGGCCCTTCTTCCTCAACATGCCCAAGGTCATGAGGATAACCCTCACGGGAACGCTCAGGCCCTGGAGCACCGCAAAGGACGTGGCCCTGGAGATCCTGAGGAGGCTCACAGTCTCCGGAGGCCGGGGCCATGTCCTGGAGTTCCAGGGCGAGGCCCTCATGAACCTCTCCCTGACCGAGAGGGCGGTCATAGCCAACATGTCCATCGAGACCGGGGCCTTCACCGCCGTGTTCCCGTCGGACGCCAGGACGCGGGCCTTCTTCGCCCGCGAGGGAAGGGAAGCCGACTGGAAGGAGCTTTCGGCGGACTCCGGAGCCGAGTACGCGTCCGGGATTGAGATTGATCTGTCCGAAATTGTGCCGCTGGCCGCCGCCCCGCACTCCCCCGACAACGTCAGGCCCGTGTCGGAGCTCGCGGGCACGCGCCTGGACCAGGTGGCGATAGGCTCCTGCACCAACTCCTCGTACAGGGATCTGATGACGGCCGCGGCGATGCTGAAGGGCAGGACCGTGCCGCCGCACGTCTCGCTCATAGTCGCGCCCGGCTCCCGCCAGGTCTACTGGGAGCTGGCCCGCAAGGGGGCCCTGGCCGATCTGATAGCCTCCGGGGCGCGGATCATGGAGGCCGCCTGCGGATTCTGCAACGGCGTGGGCCAGGCCCCGAAGTCCGGCGGCGTGAGCCTGCGCACCTCCAACAGGAACTTTCCCGGCCGCTCAGGAACGCCTTCGGCGGGGCTGTACCTGGTGAGCCCGGAGACGGCCGCCGCGAGCGCCCTCGCCGGAGAAATTGCCGACCCGAGGACCCTGGGAGACGCGCCCCAGGTGGAGCTGCCCGTGAGCTTCCGCGTGGACGATTCCATGTTCGTGGCACCCCTCCCGGAGTCCGCGGCGGAGTCTGCCGAGATCGTCCGGGGACCCTCCATTGCCCCGCTTCCCCTCTTCGGTCCCCTGGCGGACACGGTTGAGGCGCCGGTGATGCTGACCCTGGGCGACAACGTCACCACCGACGACATACTCCCGGCAGGCGCCCACATCCTGGCGCTCAGATCCAACATCCCCGCCATCTCGCGCTACATCTTCTCGAACATCGAACCGGACTTCCATCTCCGCCAGAAGGAGTCCGGAACGGGCTTCGTGACCGGAGGCGCGAACTACGGCCAGGGATCCAGCAGGGAGCACGCGGCCCTGGGCCCGCGCTACCTGGGGCTGACCGGCGTGATAGCCGAGAGCTTCGCGCGCATCCACCAGGCCAACCTCTGCAACTTCGGGCTCCTGCCCCTGGTCTTCGCCGATCCCAAGGACCGCCGCTGGGTTCTCCAGGGACACACGCTGAAGATCGAGGGCCTGCGCTCAAAGCTCAAACCCGGAGGGCACTTCGCCATCCTGGACGCCACCGCGATGAGGGAGTTCGAGGTGAAGGTGGACGCTTCCCAAAGGCAGGTGGACATGCTTCTGGCGGGAGGCCTCCTGGCCCTGGCCGGGAAGGCGTAGCGCGGCAGAGCCGCGGGCGCGGGTCCGGACCTGCGGAGTCCCGATCCGCCGGCGCCGAACCCGGCGGAGAGCCGTCGGCTCCCCCGGGTCCGGGCCGTCAGCTTCCCTCTCGCCTCTCCCCGCAGTCCCGCAGTCACCGCAGGTCTGCAGTTACCGCAGGTCTGCAGTCACCGCAGGTCTGCAGTCA
>JAISEQ010000009.1 GCA_031264045.1 Deltaproteobacteria bacterium | reverse complement strand
GGAATTCAGCGCCCTTTTCGGGAATTCAGCGCCCTTTTCGGGAATTCAGCGCCCTTTTCGGGAATTCAGCGCCCTTTTCGGGAATTCAGCGCCCTTTTCGGGAATTCAGCGCCCTTTTTCAGGAATTCAGCGGCTTTTCCAGACATTTTCAGGATTTTCCTGATTTTTTCAATAATTTCGACATTTCCTGACATTTTCAGGCATTTCCGGCACCTTCTCCGGACCCCCGGCCCGCAACGGGCTTCCGCCCGCCTCCGGCGGGGACCCGCACGGAGAAACGGCTAATCCGCACGGGCTCCAGCCCGGACGCGCAAGACGCCTCCGGAGCCCCGGCACCGCGCCCGCCGCGATCCGCCCCTCTCCGGCCGAGGCCGGCGAGGCCTGTCCGTCCCGGCCCGGCCGGGAGAACGCCGCACACCCCCGTCTTCCGCCCGCCAGACTGGGCGCCGGACGCCCCGCGCCGCCACGGCGCGACCGGAGTTCCCCATGTTTCGACCCGTCCCTTCCGGCTCGACGCACCTCGCATCGGTCATCGGCGCCGCTATCGTCTTCGCGGCCGCCGCCTCCCAGGCCGCGGCCCAGGACACCGTGCCGCGGATCTTCCGGGACCAGCCGCCCCTGACCCGGGACGACCTCCCCGCCGCCCTGGAGATAGCCCGCACCGACTTCGCGGCCCTCTCGGAGGACGACATGACGGCTTTCGCGGCCCGGCTCGGCATCACCCGCGACCGCGTGATGTACATCGGCATCAAGATGGCCGCCGGGCTCGTCCTCCTGCGCTCGGGCGCGACCGAGGAACAGGCGGCCCGGAGCTTCGGGGGCAGGGCCGCGCTCCCCACGCCGGAGGAGCTGGAGGTCCTGAGGGGCGCCGAGGACAGTATCCGGGACAGTATCCGGGAAGCCATGGCGGCCCGCTAGCCTCCCCCCGCCGCTTTCCCCCGCCTCCGCCGGTCCTCCGCCCGGACGCCGGGCTCCCCCTCGCGTTCGGCCCGCCGCCGGGTACACCGGACTCCCTTTCGCCGCGGACCCCGGCTCCCGGCCGCCCGCGACCCCGAATCGGGAGGCGGCGGTTCCCCGATCCCCTGCCGGCCCACCCCTCCGGTTTCCCCGCCCCGCATCCCGGGCTCCCCAGCTCCGGGCTCCCCAGCTCCGGGCTCCCCAGCTCAAGGAGGAAGGCATGAGGCAGCCGCCCGCCCGCGAAAACGCTCCCCCGGCGCCGCCAACGGCTCTCGCCGCGGCGGCAACGGTCCTCGCTCTTCTGGCCCTTTCCGCGCCCGCCCCCTCCCAGGACGAAGGGACGAGGATCTACCGCGACCAGAAGCCCATGACCCGGGCGGACATGCCGGCCGTCATGGAGCTCGCCCGCTTCCATTTCGGGACGCTTTCGGAGTGGGAGGCCACGCGGCTGTCCGAAAGCCTCGGGACCGACGAGGACCGGCTCATGTACCTCACGGCCAGAATCGAGGTGGCGCTGGAGCTCCTCGGTCCCGACCCCCCGACCGAGGACGAGGTGGCGGCGTCCCGGGGCACCCGGCGCGCTCTGCCGTCCCCCGCCGAGCTCGAGCTGATAAGGGGCGTCGAGGGTGAGCTCCGCGCCCTCATCCCCGCCGGAGCCAGGGAGCCCGGCGACCCCGCCGCCGGACGCTGAGACGGACACCCGCTCCCGCGCATAGGCCCCGGTCCGGAATCGCGGCCGGGGAGCCCGGGGATCGCGGCCGGGGCCTCAGCCCCGTTCCTGTCCCCTGCGCTCCACCACGTCGTAGCGGTCGAAGGTCATCAGAAACGAGCCCCTTCCCTGGGTCTGGGACCTGACGGCGGTCGAGTAGCCGAAGAGCGAGGAGAGCGGGGCCGAGGCCGATATGAGCATGAAGCCCGCGGGGGGGACGGGCCTCATGTCGCCCACGCGCCCGTGCCGCACCGAAAGCTCGCCCACCACGTCGCCCACGGACTCGTCCGGGCAGGTGACCTCCAGCTTCATGACGGGCTCCATCAGCACGGGTCCGGCTCCGTTCAGGGCCGTGCGCAGGGCCTGGGCCGCGGCTATGCGGACAGCCGGCTCGTCCGCGCCGCCCTCGCCGAGCTCCAGGGAGTCCAGGGTCGCCTCCACGTCCAGCATGGGGTAGCCCAGGAGGGGGCCCGTGCCCAGGCTGTCCTTCAGGGTGTCGAAGGCCGCGTCGGTGAGCGCTTTCGGCCAGGGGCTCGAGTCCGGGACCAGGCAGGCGGTCTTCAGCCCGCCCCCCCGGGGGAGGGGCCCCACCGTGACCGTGGCCCTGGCGGCGCGGGCCGCGGCGCCCGCCGGGCGCTGGAAGGATCCCTCGGCGGTCGCCCTCTTCTGCAGTGTCTCGCGGTGGACCACCTGGGGCTTGCCGACCAGGACCTGGACGCCGTGCTCGCGGCCGAGGCGGTGGACCAGGACCTCCAGGTACAGCTCCCCCATCCCGGAGATGACGGTCTGGCCGGTGTCCGGATCCTGCTTCATGTGGAAGGTCGGATCCTCCTCGGCCATCTTGGAGAGAGCCTCCATGAGCCTGGGGCCGTCCGCCGAGCTCTCGGGCTCGACGGCCACCGAAATCACGGGGTCCGCCGCCCGTATGGACTCCAGCGCCACTATGCGCTCCTCGGAGCACACGGTGTCGCCGGTGGCGGCGGAGCGGAGCCCGACCACCCCCACCAGATCGCCCGCCGACGCGCGGTCCGTGCGGTCGCGCCTCGCGGCGGAGAGCCGGAAGAGCCTGGCTATCTTGTCCCTGCGCCCCATGCGGACGTTGTAGACTTCCGTGCCCTCGCGCATCTCGCCCGAGTACACCCGCACGAAGGAGAGCTTGCGCCCCTGCTCCATCATCTGGATCTTGAAGACCAGGGCCGCGAGGGGCCCGTCGGGATCGGGACTCACCAGGATCCGCCCGCCCTCCGGATCGTGGGCCTCGACGGGGGGGAGATCGGAGGGGGCGGGAAGGTAGTCCACCACCCCGTCCAGCAGGGGCTGGACGCCCTTGTTCCGCAGCGCCGCGCCGGCGAACACCGGGACGAGCTTCAGGGCGATGGTTGCGCGGCGTATGGCGGCCTTCAGGGCCGGCACCTCCAGCTCCCTGTCGGCCAGGTAGGCCTCCATCACCTCGTCGTCGCAGTCGGCCAGGGTCTCGACCAGCTCCCTGCGCTCCCGCTCGGCGTCCTCCGCCAGGTCGTCGGGCACCGTGGACAGGGTCATCTCGGCGCCCAGGGAATCCTCGGACCAGGCGCAGAACTTCCGTTCCAGCACGTCTATGACCCCGAGGAAGCCGTCCTCCCTGCCCACCGGGCGGGTTATGACCAGGGGCCTCGCGCCGAGCTTGGTCCTGAGCTCGCCCGTCACCTTGTCGAAGTCCGCCCCCGTGCGGTCCATCTTGTTCACGAAGACGAGCTTGGGCACGCGGTGGCGGTCGGCCTGCCTCCAGACGGTCTCGGACTGCGGCTGGACGCCGCCCACGGCGCAGAACACCCCCACGGCGCCGTCCAGGACGCGCAGGCTCCTCTCCACCTCCATGGTGAAGTCCACGTGGCCCGGGGTGTCGATGATGTTCACCTCGGCCCCCCGCCACTCGCAGGAGATCACCGCGCTCATGATGGTGATGCCGCGGTCCTGCTCCTCGGGCATGAAGTCCATCACGGCCTCGCCGTCGTGGACCTCCCCCAGCTTGTGGGTGCGGCCGGAATAGTAGAGGATGCGCTCGGTCAGGGTCGTCTTCCCGGCGTCTATGTGGGCGATGATGCCTATGTTCCTGAGTCCCGGGCCCTTAGATGCCCCGGGCTTCGCGGGGGTCCTGCCCCTGGGCTTGCCCGTCCTGGCGTCTGGCCCGGACGGGCCGGAAGGCGGCGGGGCGGCGGTCACTGGAGGCGCCCGTCCGCGGCGTCGGCCGCCGCGGCCATCGCCTCGCGCGCCGAGGCCACCCTCGAGGCGAGCTCGGGATCGGAGAGCGCCAGGATCCTCGCGGCCAGCCAGGCCGCGTTCCTCGCCCCGTCGACCGCCACCGTCGCCACGGGTATGCCAGGGGGCATCTGGACGGTGGAGAGGAGGGCGTCCATGCCCCCCAGGGCCCGCGCCCCCGAGAGAGGCACGCCTATCACCGGGAGCAGGGTGGAGCCGGCCATGGCCCCGGCCAGGTGCGCGGCCATGCCGGCGCCGGCTATTATGACCCTTATGCCCCGCGAGGACGCCGTCCTGGCGTACACCAGCGCCCGCTCGGGGGTGCGGTGGGCCGAGGCTATGCGGATCTCCGAGGGCACGTCCAGGGACGCGAGCACCTCGGAGGCCTCCCCCATCACCGCGGAATCGCTGGGGGATCCCATCACTATGCCCACCAGGGGTCCTCTGCGGCCCTCGTCCGCCATGCTGAAACTCGTCCTTTCGCGAAAAAGCCCCCCCGCGGGAGGGCGGCCGGGCCCCGGACGGGGACCCCCTCTACAGTCTGCCACATTAGTTATTTTCACCCGGGCTGTCAAGGGAACGGGAGCCCCCGGGCACGGGGGGAGCTCCGGGCCCGGACGGGCGCCGGACCGGTTCCCATCCGGGCGGAAGGCGGCAGGCTCCGGGCCCCGGCGGCCGCGGCCTCCCGGGACGGCGCGCCGCGCCGCCGCGGAGAAAGGGCGGAAGGGCGATCCCGCTTGCAGGCCGTCCGGCCGGCGGCTATAATTTCAGGCTCCCGGCCGGCTGCGGCGCCCGGGGCCCTGCCCGGGAGGCGCCGCGCCCTGCGGCCCCGCCGGCGGCGGATCCCCCGCCCGGGACGGCCCCCGCCCCCGCGCGGCGGGAATCCCGCGCGCGCCCCCGATCTTCCCGCCCCGGGCATCCCGTCCGGAGCTTCCGGCGGTCCCCCCCTCCGGGCCCCGCCCCTCCGGGATCCTTCCCCGCCCGCCCCGCCCGCCCCGGGCAAAGGAGCCAGCTTGACGGCGTATCTCGACAGCCTGTTCGCGGATCTCGCCTCGTCCCTCCTGGCGGCCCAGTCCCAGAAGGCCGAGCTGGCCGAGGCGGCCGAGACCATCGCCTCGTCCCTGCAGGGGGGCGGAGTCCTCTTCCTCTGCGGGAACGGGGGGAGCGCCGCCGAGGCCCAGCACTTCGCGGCGGAGTTCGTGGGAAGGTTCATGACGGAGCGGCCGGGGCTCCCGGCGGTGTCGCTCTCCGCCGACAGCTCGAAGCTCACCGCCATCGGGAACGACTACGGCTTCGCCGAGGTCTTCGCCCGCCAGGTGCGGGCCCTGGGCAGGCCGGGGGACGTCCTTTGGGCCATGTCCACCTCGGGCACGTCGCCGAACGTGCTCTCCGCGCTCTCGGCGGCCCGGGAGACGGGGCTCAGGACCATATTCATGTGCGGGAGAGAGCTCAGCGACGCGGGCGCGGCGGACGTGGTCATCCTCTCCCCAGCCCCGTCCACCCCCAGGATCCAGGAGCTCCACCTCTTCTACGGCCATGCGGTCTGCGATCTCTGCGACCGGATCCTCTTTTCGGGCGGGGCCCCGGATTGATCCGGAAGCCGCCCCCGGAGCTGGACTTCCGGAAGGCCGCGCTCACGCGGCTGGCCGACAGGACCTCCACCGTGGACTCACGCCGTTTCGGGAGGGCCGCGGCGGCCGGGGGGAGCTTCGTCTCGTTCGCGGACTCCCTCCCAGACATGCTGGGCGCCAGGGACCTGAGGCGCGCGGCCCGCGCCGTGGCGAGGGCGAGGGCGTCCGGAAGGCCCGTCATGCTCGCGATGGGCGGCCACCCCGTGAAGGTGGGCTTGGGCCCGGTCGTGGCGGCCGCCATGGAGGACGGCTTCGTGAGCTCCCTTTCGGCCAACGGCTCCGTGCTGGTCCACGACTTCGAGGTGGCCGCGTCCGGATCCACCTCCGAGGACGTCTCGGCGGCCCTCCCCGCAGGGGCCTTCGGCGTGACGGCGGAGACCGGGGCCTTCGTGTGCCGCGCCGCGGGCGAGGCCGCGGCCTCGGGGGAGGGCCTCGGGCGGGCGTGCTCGCGTCTCCTTTCGGGCTCGGCCCCGCCCCACGGGCATTTGAGCGTCCTCTGCGCCTGCTTCAGGCTCGGGGTCCCCGTCACGATCCACCCGGCCCTGGGCACGGACGTGTTCTCCATCCACCCCGACTTCGACGCGGGCGAGCTCGGGAAGGCGGCGGACGCGGACTTCAGGCTGTTCTGCCGCCTGGTGGCGGATCTGGAGGGCGGGGTGTTCCTGAACCTGGGATCCGCCGTGATCATGCCGGAGGTGTTCCTCAAGGCCGTGTCGCTCGCCCGCAACCTGGGCTTCCGCCAGGAGGGCCTCTTCACGGTCAACATGGACTTCATCCAGCACTACCGCCCGAGGGTGAACGTCGTCGAGCGGCCGACCCGCGGCAGGGGGAGCGGGGTGAGCCTGACCGGCCACCACGAGATAATGTTCCCGCTCCTGATGGCCATGGCCAGGGAGTTCGCCTCCGGGGGGGACTTCGATGATCCTGCCTGAAGCTTTCCCCCGGACGGCCCGGCCCGGAGGGGGACTCCGATGATCCGGCCCGAAAGTGGGGGATCCGGACGGCCCGGCCAGGGGGTGACCCGGATGATCCTGCCCGAAGCGGGGCCCCCGGCGGCCCGGCAGGGGGGGGGAAGCCCCGCCCGGCCGCGCGTTCCGGGAAATTCGCTACCGGCCCCCTCCGCCGCCCTCCCGCTGGCGGCCCTCGCCCTGGCCCTCGGCCTGGCGCTCGCCCCCGCCGCGGTCTCCCGCGCCGCGCCGGCCGGAGCGGCCGGCGGCCCTACGGGAAAGGACGCCCCCGCCGGAACCGGGGCCGGCCCGGGGGC
>JAISEQ010000001.1 GCA_031264045.1 Deltaproteobacteria bacterium | reverse complement strand
GATCTATCCGCCCCGGCTTCCGCTTCAGGGCCGCGGACGCCCTCCTCACGAACTTCCACCTGCCCGGCTCCAGCCTCATAATGCTCGCGTCCGCCTTCGCGGGAACGGGAAACCTCAGGCGAGCCTACGAGACCGCCGTCCGCGAGCGCTTCAGGTTCTACAGCTACGGGGACGCCATGCTGATAGTCTGAGGGACGGCTCCTCCCCCGCAGTGCCCGTGCCATGCGGCGGGCGTACGGATTCCCTCAGGATGGAACCGGGCCGGACGGGAAGCGGCCCCGGCGGCGGCGCTCCGGGCGGTCCGCATCCCGCCGTCCTCTTCTCACGCCGCCTCCATTTTCCGAGGCGGAACCGCCCCCCGTCTTCCGTCCGCGCCGGGGAACGGCCGCGGCCGGTTCCCTTCCGAATCCGGCAACCGGAGCATGGACCGCAAGCGGAACGGCACCGGAGGCCGACCGGACGGGAGCTCCGGGGGGACGCCCGCTGAACGGACGGCCCCGGCACGGAAACGGCGGGCGGCGCAGGGCACCTAGAACACCATCGCGAGCTCGTTTCTGAGTTGCACCGTGGTCGGGTTGGTCGCGCCGAACACGGCCTCGGCGTCCTTCACCAGGGCCAGGTAGGCTGCCTTGGCCGAGGCCCGGTCGCCAATGCTCCGGTAAGCCTTCGCCATGACGGACCGGGAGGTCATGGTCACGCGGTCCCTTACGCCGAACTTGGCCGTCTGGTAGGCCACGACCTTCTCCAGGAGGGGGAGGGCGTTGGCGAAGTCCTCCCGGTCGATGAAGAGCTCGGCGAGCTGGGAGCGGCTGGCGTAGACCTCGTCGCTGCCGTCGGCCAGGGTCCGCTCCCTGGCATCCAGGACCTCGACCGCGTTCCGGAGGGCCTTGTCCTTGTCGCCGGAGTCGAAGTAGACCTTCACGAGATACGCCTTGACCGCAAGGTGATCCGGGCCGTCGGCGCCGCGAAGGCGCAGGAGCCCGTCCAGGGAAAGCTCCAGGAGCCTCGCGGCCTCGGCGTTCTCACCAAGGCCGTTCAGGACCATCGCGAGCGACACCCTGGAGTTGAATGTCTCCATGTGATCGGGGCCGAGGGCCTCCTCGCTGCGCTTAAGCGTCTCCTCGTAGAGGGTCCTGGCCTTGGCGAGGTTCCCCTCGAGGAACTCGTGGTAGGCCGCCCGCGCTCCCGAATGGATGGTGTCAGGGTGGTTGGGACCGAGAGTGCTCATCCGGCTCCTGAGCACCCTGTCGAAGACGGTCCTGGCCTCCTCCAGATCACCGAGCTTTTCGTGCAGGCCCGCTATCTCGGTCAGGGCCCGCAGGGTCTCGGAGTGCTCGGTGCCCAGGTGCTCCTCGCGCCAGACGTAGGCGATCTCGAGTTCCCTGCGGGCTCCTGAATAGTCCTTGAAGCCGTCCGCCAGCACCCCCGCCAGCATCACGCGGGCCTCGCAGGACTTAAGATTCTCCACTCCCCCGTAGAATCTTATCCTGGAGTCGACTGCCCTGCGGTAGAAGTCCCTCGCGTCCCCGGGCTTGCCCTCCCTCGTACTGATCCACGCCAGCGCCAGATAGGAGTTGACCGACCAGGGGTGGTCCGGGCCCAGCGTGGCGGCCTCTATGGCCATGACCTTTTCCAGGATCTCCCTGGCCTTGGGGAGCTCGTTTTTCAGCTGCTTGACAAATCCTGCGAGCGCCATGGCCTCGGAGACGTCGGGGTGCTCGGTGCCGTATAGCCCGATGCGGGCCTTGAGGACGGCGTCTATGAGCGCGTTCACCTCCGTGAAGTCGAAGGTGTCCGCCTTGGGCACCGACGTCTCGTAGATGGCGGTCGCGAGCTGGAGGCGGGTCTCCAGGGTTTCCGGGTCGTTCTCGCCCGCGAGCGCGACCTGGGCGGCCAGGACGTCGCGGAGGCTCTGGATGTCGGAGGGCTCATCGTGGTCGGCGGCCCGCTTGCTCTGGAGGCGGGCGCGGGACGCCAGGAGAGTTTCGTGGGATCCCGCATCGGCGGCCTTCCTCACCGTCTCCAGCTGGGTGAAGTAGGCGAAGGCCTCCTCGTCCTTGTCCTGATAGAGGAGGGAGTAGCCCAGGATGTCCTCCAGCCGCATCAGCTGGGAGGAGAGCTCTCCGCCCGCCTTGACGACGAGCGGCTCCAGCTCCCGGCAGTAGGCTTCGGCCTCCTGGAAGTACCCCGCCTTCGAGAGGACCCTCGCGTAGGCCACTCTGGCCGCGAGGGTCTTTTCCGATTCGGGCCCGAACTCCTTGGCCGCCGCCTCCGCCCACTCCTTGGTCTTGTCCTTTGCGGAAGGGTAGAGGCCCTTCCTGTAAAGCTCCTCCGCCTGGGCCATGAGGATATCGGCGGGCTGAGAGGCCCCGGATACGGCCAGGGCGGGCTTCGCGCCGTCCTCGGGTTTGGCGTCCCCGGCGTCCTGGACTGGCCGGCCGTTAGCTGACGGTCCCGTCGCTTCAGGCGGACCGGCGTCCGAGTCTGAACCGGCGGATACCTGACCGGCGTCCGAATCCGCCCCGGCTTCTGCCGTCCCGGCGTCCGGGCCTGTACCGGCGGAGGTCTGCCCGGCGTCATGGTCTGCCCCGGCTTCGAGTGTCTCGGCGTCCGAATCAGTTCCGGAGGAGGCCTGCCCGGCGTCAGGGGCCTCGGCATCGTCCCCGGAAACCGCAGACTCGGCACCCCCGGCCGTCCCCAGCCCCGTCGCATCGGTAGGCTTCCCTTCCTGAGCCCTCTCCGGAACGGAGGCATTCACGGCGTCCCGTGAGTCTTCAGCTGCCGACGCGGAACCCTCGGCGACCGGCGCGACCGGCCGGGCATCGTCCTGGGCGGAGAGGGGTGGGGCAGTTCCCGGGGCGAGGATGAGCAGGGCAACGGCTAACAGGAGGCAAAAGGTGACGGCGGAAAGAAATTTCAGTGTCATATCGCTCACAGGCTGGGACCCCCGCGGCTGGGCAGCGGGGAGGGGGAGGGGCCAGCGAGGGCCCGGGGGGGGGGCGGAACATGAGGCTCCGGAGGATGCGGGCGGGAGGTCGCCAGTATGCCGGGCTTCCGGAGCTTAGGCATTATACTCCGCGCATTGGACGGACGGAAGCTGAGGCGCAGGGGGGGATGTAGATGAAAAAAGGTTGCAATTTAATAAACCCTATGGCATACTTCTACCGTCTTTAAAACAAGGCCTGTGGAGCCCTCAGGGGAGGACGCATCAGGGAGGCCTTGGTGAGGAAAGTGCCCCTGGGCCTCTGAGGTATCTCAGAGGCAATGGAAGCCTCTGGAGGCATGGAAGGAGAGGAGTCCGATATGTCCGACAAACCGCCTGAAAGCTCTGGCCAAACCGCGTTAGAGGTGAATATTAGGCTTATTGAGAAGTTTGCCAAGCTTATTGAGCCCTATGGTGATAGTCTGAATGAAGAACATATTGAGGAAGTCTTACAAATAATATGTGCTACAGATAGCATTTTATTGAAGGGAACCTCTCAGGTCGATGGTTTTTTCAGTTTTGCTGATATTGAAGAACTGTTAATGGAGGAAACTAGACGTATTAAAGATGCTAACCTCAGAAGTCTTTTCAGCAATATGAATAGGATGGCTGGAGAAGACAGTGTAGTATTAAAAAAAAAGAAACGTTACAAAGAATAGGAATAAAAGTTAAAAGATGGAGATATTACAAAAATTCCATAGTCACTATGTTAGGAAGAGTGCCCTATGAAAGAGTCGCTTTAAAAGGTTCTTCCATGGAAGATAGAATAGCGCTTAAGTCGTTAGGTTATAAAGGCCATGTCTATCCTGTTGATGAATTATTAGGTGTTTCTTCCCTTCCATTCGATATGACTATAGCAGCTATGCTCAAAACAACTAAGGAAGCCTGTTTAGCCGACTCATATGAAAATGCCCAGGACCGTTTGTTGGAATCAGGAATAAATGTCAACGATGACACTATACGTGCAGTAGTCAATACTGTTGGCGGAATAGTTTTCGAGAATGACAGGATATCCGCGAATGAATTAGTAAGCAATTTTGAAAAAGGAACATGGAGATTCCCTACACATAAAAAATCAGGTATATTGTATTTTGAAATTGACTGTTCTATGGTGCATACCAGAAATAAGAAGGAAACATCAGGAAATTTTCCTTCAAATGTTACGGGAGAATCTCAAATTTTATGCGATTCGATGATGCAAAATTCAGAGCAGTCAGTCAAACAATCGTCCTGGAGGGAAAATAAACTTGGTGTGGCTTTTTCTGATGATAACTTGTTTTGGTGGACAGACAAGCATGGTGAGAAACAACATAAAATACTTAAAAAAGACTATGTTTCATACATAGGCGAGGCAAGTGAGTTCAGTAAATTTATGTGGTCAATGGCTGTAAGAAATGGCTATGGTTCTTACAAGGATACTGTACTCATCAGCGATGGTGCTACCTGGATCCGTGAACTGAAGAACACGTATTTTCCTGATGCACAGCAGATATTGGATTATTGGCACTTATGTGAGAATGTTTCAAATTTTTCAAAAGCAGTTTTTGAAATGGACGAAAGCAAATATAAACCATGGAGTTTAGAAATCTGCACACTTTTAAAGAAAAGTCAAACAGCGGAAGCTTTACAAAAGATAAGAAATCTATGTCCGAAAAGATTATCTAAAGCACCTCATGATCTGATCCAGTATATCGAAAACAATATTCGTAATATTGATTATGCAACATACCTGGCAAATGGTTATTTCATTGGAAGTGGTGCCATAGAGAGTTCAAAAAAGAGCGTTATCCAGAGGCTTATTAAACTGTCCGGAATGCGCTGGAATCTTGAAGCGGCACAAAAGATAATCTGCTTGTTAACTAAATTAAAAAGTGGTCGTTGGGAGGAAGATGTAGTCAAAGCTGTCTATCGCCACTATAATTTAACGCCTGGCAGACAATACAATTTGACCTGAGCCTCCCAGTGTCAACAACTTTAGGTATTCATTGTTCCTGACTTAAAATGACGTGGGTTGGTGGCATCTTTTCTACCCCAACCCCAGCATAGACAACACGCGGCGGAGGACAATTCAACAACTCCGAAATTATGCAATAGTTGCTATTAGAGTCTTGGCATACTTTATGCAATATTATGCATAAACGAGACCATATATATGCTGTCTATATTGCTATCTTTTTAAATCTATACCCCGCAGGGGGAAGGGGGAAGGGGAGGTCATGAGACTGCGGAGGATCGGGCGGGAGGCCCGCCTTCGATATAGTCCGGGAAAAATGAGCCGGAAGGCCGTTTCTCCGGCACAAGGGCGTTGGATTGAGCCTTCCTGCTCCGCCGAGTCCCGGAATGAATCCGGTCGCTGTCCGGAAGAACTGTCTTCAGTAAGTATAGGAAACGAAGTGATGACGGCTGAAGCGGGAGGACTTGGGTCAAAAAGTCTGAAATTCAAAACACTAAAATTTCAATAAGCATTTAAATTCACCGTTCACAGGGAGGCTTACCCGCCTCCAGGCATGTCTTCCGCTTTCTTCATTCCTTTTGGGTCCCTTTCCTCTGCCTTCTGACCTCCCCATTGCATGATCTGCCTCCCAATCAATGGGATAACCTTGAAAGTATCCGTTCACGAGCACAAGGTGGGGCAGTCCTGTTGATGGAATGGCGTTCCTGTTGAGGTTGGTAGATGTTCAAGTGAAGAGGATGGCGTTCAAGGCGCAGGAGGGAGGCTGTCCTGGTGCATGTGGGAGGCTGTCATGTGACAGGGATGGTGGTCCTGGAGCAGACGAAATGCTCCCAGGGGCAGGGGATGGGGCCTGGTGGAGGTGAGAGGTTAGAGGTGGTCTTCTGCTCTGTGAACGGATACGGTGGAATGTCAGCATTTGGACACTTAAGAATTCATCTACGGACTTATTGATTTGTGTACTAGTTTCGACTAAATTTCAGTCCGGGAAAAGGGGGAACCCCTCAAAAGGAGTGAGGTTCCGGTTCAGCGCTGGGGCGGCGGCGCCAGCGCGTCCCCCGGGGCCACTCCCTGCTCCAGTGTTATTATCGCTTCCATGGCGCTCTGGAAGTCGGCGGTGAGGACCAGATCGGCAATGGCGGATACCGCCTCCTGCTTATTGGTGGACAGCGGGAGGGCCTGAAGCTTCGCGAGCGAAGAATCCACCGCCGACACGTCCAGGGAATCGAGAGCGGAACGCAGTGTCCCCAGTATCCTGAAATACTCGGGGCCCACGCCCCCGTCCCGGCGACCGGGGCGCGACGAGGCGAGGAGCTCCCGCACCCTGGCCGTGAGCATGTTGAGATCCTTGCGGAAGGGGCCGATGCCGTCGCGCACTGCGGCCAGATCCAGCGCGCGGCCCGAGGTCTCCAGGACGGCGGCGCTTCCCGAGAGGGAGTCCGCGCCGATGTTCGCGAGCGAGCTTTTCAGGGCATGGACGGTGATGGTGAAGTCCTGGAGGCTGTCGGCGTCGTGGACGCGGTCCAGGACGGAGCTCCGCTCGCGGACGTCCCGGAGGAAGACCCCCAGGGTATCGAACCAGCGGGCAAGGGAACCGCCGGTCCGCCGGATCCCCAGTTCCGCGTCCAGGCCTTCTATTGAGGGGACCTGGACCTCGGCGGCGGGGACACCGTCCGGGCCGACCGAGGCGGGCGGCCCCTCCAGCTTGTCTGCGGGAAGCCACTTCCGCAGGACCTCGTCCAGCCGGAACACGTCTATGGGCTTGGAGAGGAAGTCGTTGAAGCCGCAATCCAAAAACATCTTGCGCATGCCGCTCACAGCGTTGGCAGTGAGCGCTATGACCGGGAGCGATGCGAAGGCCCCCCCGTCCGCGCGGCGGATCTCCTCCACCGCCTTCATGCCGTCCATCTCGGGCATCATGTGATCCATGAGTACCAGATCCAGCCCTCCGGCCCTGACCCTCTCCACAGCCTCGAGGCCGTTCATGCGGGTCTCGACCGTGAGCCTGTAGGGCTGGAGGAGCCCTTCGGCAACGAGCAGGTTGGAGGAGAAGTCGTCCACCACGAGCACCCTCGCCCCGGGAGCGGTGAAGGTGGCCTTCTGCTTGCGGTCCGGCCCGGCGGAGCCCGGACGGAATTCGCCCATGGGCTCCCAGTCGAAGACTATCTGGGAGAAGGTCGCCGTGAAGCACGATCCCTTCCCGAACTCCGACTCCACGGTTACGTCTCCGCCCATGGCGTCGCACAGGCTCCTGGCAATCGACAGCCCCAGCCCGGTCCCCTCTATGCTCGGGTTCAGCTGCGCGTCGACCCGGCTGAACTCACGGAAGAGCTTGGGGAAGTCCTCCGCCTTGATTCCTATGCCCGTGTCCTCCACCTTGAAGATGAGCCTGACGGTGTGATCGCCCGTGGGCTCGGAGTCCGCCGACAGGCGGATGAAGCCATCCTTCGTGTACTTGATCGAGTTCGTGAGCAGGTTCATGAGCACCTGTCGGATCCGGACCGCGTCGCCTATGAGCACGCAGGGCAGCCTGGGGGAGATGTCGACCGCGAAATCCAGGCTCGTCTCGGCGACCTTCACGCGGATTATGGTCAGCAGATCGTTTATGGTCGAGGCGGTGTTGTACGGGGTGGAAACAATGGAGAGCTGGCCGGTCTGGATCTTCGAGAAGTCCAGGATCTCGTCTATTATGCCCAGCAGTATCTCTCCGGAATTCTGGATGCCGGTCACGTACTCCAGGCCCTTGGGCTTGCCGTACTCCCTGTGCACCAGCTCGGAAAGCCCGATTATGGCGGAAAGCGGCGTCCTTATCTCGTGGGACATCCTGGCCAGGAAGGTGCTCTTGGTCTGGTTCTCCCGCTCGGAACGCTGGCTGTCGCTGTAGAGCCGCATGAGCACGAACGACAGCCCGGTCGCGAAGGCGAGTCCCAGGGCGCAGAGTATCCCCAGGGCGAAATAGACGTCCCTGTAGTAGGTCCAGTACGGCGTGACGAGCGCGACATACCACCCGTTGTACATCTGGCGGATGGAGACGATGGCAAGCTCGCCTCCGGGCTCCGAGAAGCGGAATGCCCGGAGCTCGCCTGCGGACAGAAGCCCATCGTAGATCTCCCTGTACCCCTCAGAGACGTCCCTGAAGAGCCTCCCCAGGTGCCTGGGGTCGGGATGGCCGAGCACCAGCTTGTTCGCGTTCATGATGACGCCGTAGGTGCCGGAAGGAAGGGGCAGTGTGTCCATGTACTCCTGGAAGAAGGACATGTCCGCGTCCACCACGACGGCCCCCCTCCGGGTCCCGCCGGTGTCCGAGACGGGCACCACCATGCTTATGACCAGGTTCCCCTTCACTATGTCCACGTAGGGCTCGGTGTAGGAAATCTCCCCGGACAGGCCCCTGACGGCGGCATCGAACCAGGGCCTAGTCTCCGGGACGAAGCTTTCGTCCGGCCTGTAGCCCATGCTGTCGACCACCTCGCCGTCCAGGAAGGCGAAGATGCCGTTCAGGCCGAGAAGCCACCGGGAGCGGTCGCGAAGGAGCCCAGTCGCCTCCTCCAGATAGGCTGCCACCGCCTCCCGGGGGGCGGTTTCGGCCAAAAGCCTCTCCACCCTCTCGGCGGTCAGGGACAGCACCGCCTCGGGCTCAGAGAAGCCCAGGCGGATGTAGGCCTCGGAGGAGACCATAGACTCCTCCATGTTCTGGAGGATGTTCCGGTTCACGACCGTGCCCAGGGCGAAGTAGCTCGTCACCGCCATGAGCGTGAAGGACGCGTAGACCAGGACAATCTTGAAGGCGTTGGCTCTGAAGCTGCTCTTCCATTCCATAGGGGGGCACCCCCGGCCGGGGCGGGAGCCTCCGGCTGGTACCTTTCTGTTGATCGGACGGATCTCCGGGGGCCCGCCGGATGAGGGATGTTCCCGGAGCGGCACGGCCGGGAGCCTCGGGGGGTCCCGGCGGGAAGATGCCCGGCACGGCCGGGAACGCGGGGCGGTCGCAATCCGGAGCCCGGCCGGGAACGCAGAAGCCGGAGCGGAAATCCGTCCGGCCTAAAAATCCGGACGCCGGCCGGGGTTGCCTCCCGGACGGCGGCCGCGGCCTCGGTTCGAAGCAGGAGGGGGAGGCAGGACGCCGATGACTTCCCCGAGGACCCTTCCGGCCTATCCCTGCCGTCCGTCCTACATCCATGACGTCCTTCACTCGACCTCCGCGACGTTCCTGTAGTACCAGTGTGTGTCCATGGATATCTGGCTGTAGTTGAGCCTGCCCCCCGGCTCCCCGACCGTGCCGCCATCGCTGGTCGGAATCGCCCCCTCGAAGACGTCGGCCATGCCGCTCCGGATGCGGCCGGCAACCTCGGCCACCCGTTCCGAGGCGCCCCAGGGCGCCAGCGTCGGCCTGAGCGGCGTCAGACCCACCATCCCGTCGTCCAGCCCGCCCACGAAGGGCTTGGTGGTGAAGGTGCCATCGGCCACGGAGCGGGCCAGACGCTCGTAGTAGACGCCCCAGTTCCAGACGACGGAGGCAACGGTGCTCCCCGGCGCGTCCACGGACATGTCGGAATGGTACCCTATGCCCCAGATCCCAAGCTTCTCGGCCTCCCGCTGGGGGGCGGAGGAGTTGGTGTGCTGGGCAACAACGTCGCACCCCTCGCCGACGAGCTTCCGGACGGCCCTCGCCTCGCCCGCCGGATCCAGCCAGCGGTGTGTGACCTTCACGAGCACCCTGGCCTCCGGGTTAGCCTCCTCCACCCCCATGGAGAACGCGTTCACCCCGGCCGTCACCTCCGAGTTCTCCCTGCCCCTGGCGGCCACGTAGCCTATCCTGCCCGTGGCCGTCCTCATGCCCGCCACGATTCCCGCGAGGTAGCGGGCCTGGTAGATCCTGCCGAAGTAGTTGGTGAAGTTCGTGCGGTTGAACTTGTAGCCGGAGGCGTTGGCGAAGACCACCCCCGGAAACTCCCTGGCCAGCTCCTCGCAGACGTCCATGTGATTGTAGCTTGTGGCTATCACGACGTTCGCCCCGGAGGCGACGAGCTCCCGGACGGCGTTCTCGGCGGTGCGGTAGTCCCCTTCGGTGGCGCTGACCGAACGGACTATCTGGTCGTCCCCGAGCTCCATGGCCTTCTGCATCTCCACTATCCCCCGCTCGTGGGCGAAGGAGTAGCCGCTCCAGGCCCCCGCGATCTCGTCGGCGTGGAGGATGCCGAACTTGAGCCTCTCCTTGGGGAAAGGCAGGCCCGGAGACCACGGGGAATCGCCTCCGCCGCCGCAGGCGGAAAGCGCCAGGGCGCAGAGGGCAGCCGCCCATGCGGCGAACGCCTCCGGCTTAATGCGTGACCGGGATGGCGGCAAAAGTGGACCCCCTGTAAGCCGGGCGCGGAGCCGGGCGGTTCGGAAGCCGGAGACGGACGGGGAGAAGGAAACGGGCACGGAAAGAGGAAAAACGGCGGAAAAAGAGAAAAAAAGCCGAAAATGAAAAATCCTGGAGGCTACGGCCCAGCCCGCAAGGCAGCGGGCGGGGCCGCGCGCGCCGGAGGTCCGCCAAGCGTGCCGGGAAGAGGGAAACTCAGAATCTGCCGGGCCGGGCTTCCCGGCGGGCCGCAGCACACCCGGACCCCGAGATCCTGCGGCTCCCGCAGGCACCTTCCGGACCCCCCTGGCCTGCTGGACGGACCGTCCGGGCTCGGCGGCGCGAGCGGAATCCCGAGGGCCAGAGCATCATTACCTGACCGGCGAAACGGAGCTCACGGACTTGAATCCTCCTCCGCCTTTTTCCCAGTCCGCTTGCCGTCCCCCCACGCCGGTCTCTATACCGTCGGCCAACTCGCTTCGCCCATAATTAAAACGCGTCGTCACCCCCCCTATCCCAGCGCCTTCTCGAAGACAGCCACGACGTCAGGGTCGAAGGCCTTGCCCGAACCCTCCCTGAGGATTGTCGCGGCCGAGGCGTGGTCCATGGCAATCCTGTACGGACGAACGCAGGTGAGGGCCTCGTAGACGTCCGCCACGGCCATGATCCTCCCGAGAAGAGGTATGTCCTCGCCACGGAGGCCGTAGGGGTAGCCCCGGCCGTCCCAGCGCTCGTGGTGGTACCCGGCCAGGATCCTGGCGTAGCGGAGGTAGTCCCCGACAACCTTGGCGTCCGAGATCCTGCGGATGAAGGCCGTCCCAAGCTCGACGTGGCGGCGGGCCTGCTCCAGCTCGGAGGGAGTGAGCCTTCCGGGCTTGAGGATAATCTCCTCAGGAACATAGAGCTTTCCGATGTCGTGGAGAAGCGATGCGGGCCCCAGCAGCCTCAGGTCCCATCGTTCGGTTTCGGACGGCCAGAGGCGGGAGCGGTGGGCGGCCTCGAAGAGCACGAACACGCTCCCTGAGGCGGACGCGGCCGAGACTGCGGCCGCCGCCTCGGCGTCCGGGGTGACCCAGGCCGCGCGGCTCGCCAGGGCGGAGATGACGGCCCGCTGGGTCCTGAGAAGCGCCCCCAGGGTTTCGTCGGGCACTCCCCGGCCGGCGGCGGAAGACGGAGCTCCGCCGGGCGGAGAATCGTCCCGTGGCTTCCCTCGGTCCACGCGGCCGGCGTCCTCCGCAGCCGCGGCAGGGGCGGCCCCGTCATCCTGTGCCGACGGCGCCGGGGCTTCGGACGCCCGTGCGGCCTGGGCCTCCAGTTCCCCGTTCCGGCGGCGCAGGCGCCCCAGCTCTATGTGGATGGCTATGCGCTGGCGGAGGAGGGGAGGGGAGAAGGGCTTCATGATGTAGTCGGACGCGCCGAGGCCTATGCCCTCCATCTCCTTGTCCGCCTCGTTCAGGGCCGTGAGGAAGATGACCGGGATCTCCGCCGTCTCGGGGCGGGAGCGGAGGAGACGCATGGCCTCGAAGCCGCTTATCTCAGGCATGACCACGTCCAGAAGGATGAGCTCCGGTCTCTGCTTGTCCAGGAGATCGAACATCTTCTGGGCAGAGGACACCGTGAGCACGGTGTAGTCGTTGGAAAGGCTCACCTTCCCGGCCATGAGATTGGTGCGGTTGTCGTCGACCAGCATTATGAGCGGCGGCTGATCAGCCATTCCGGTCCCCCTGTCGCCCCCTTCCGGGAGGTGGTGCGCGTAAGCCGTGAAGCCAGGATAACCGCCGCCGCCGGAGGTTGTCAAGGAGGGCCGTGAGCGGCACGGGCGCTCCGGCGGCCCGTCCGGAAAAACGGATGCCGGCCATTCCGCGTGGTCCCGCCGCTCCACACGGAGGGACAGCAACTGACGGGAATTCTGGGAAACGCACGTGCGCGGGCCGCAGCGGAAGCAACGGAAAGGGACGTAGCCGCCAGTTCCTCCGCAATGAAAGCGTTATTCGGTTAAATTGTACGTATTCATTTTTTTTCCGGTATATGATTTCCCGAACGAATCTTTTATTATCGAGTTGCAGGACAATTATATTTCACAATAAATTAAAATTCCAATATTATTCCAGTGTCAAGTGACATAACATGAAATATTCTCATCTGGAATGTATAAAATTCTGATATGATTCCTTATGGCTATGGATGTACAACAGATAATTTTGGCTAATTGATAAGATATAGATATCGAAATATATAATCTATAAATCTTCATCTTGGGTTAATATGATGAAACATAAGAAAAAATTAGTAAAAAAATGTTTGTAGCATGAGTCTGGAAGATGATGCACTGGCTGGCAAAAATACTATCTTCACTAAACAAACACTGCTGTAACTCATGAGTTATACGATCAGAAACTTCACACCCTCATCCGCCAATTCACCGGAAATCCGAGTCAGCAGTTCAAAGTTTTGACCATGACGATGTCAGACAGTCCTGAAATGGATAGTTAGGATGCGATGAAGTCAGTTTCGAAAAATCAGATATTAAAATTACAATATGTTTAAAACAATGAAAAAAGGAAAAAAAATGTGATTGGGTGATAATTGTTGTTTGGAGATACTTACAGATACTGGCATCACCGTGAACATAAATAAAGCTTGCTTTCCTTTAAGACAAATTTCCTCGCATGGTAAATGGCCTGCATTGTTAATGGACGGGACTTCGGACGGACGGCAATGTCAATCTCATAATGGCGGCGGCAACCGCATTAAACCCTCAACGGAAGTCGTTAGCCTTTTCAGTAAGGAGTTTTGGCTCATCCTGTAAATTTCCAGTCTTATGTTAAAGGGGGGATATTCAAATATGTGATGAGATAGCATACGTTGGAGAAACTGAACCGTCAGCGCCCTTCTGTCGGAGGACAGCATCGTCAGCGCGAAGTTTCAGCGCCGGGGGACCGTGACGGTCTCCGGAGCCCCGGAGGGCATTGGGGAGCCGGACCGCGACTTTACCGGAATTTTGCACGTCCGCCTTCAGTGAGTCAGCGGCGCTTCCGCCGACAGGGCGCATGGAACTGCGGGAGCGGCAATCCCGTTAAACGCGAAGCCCCTCCCGCCGACCCTGGTCCGGAAAGGGCAGGGCACGGGAAACCGGGGCGGGGAAGGGCAGCGGGCGCAGGGGTCGGAAAATATCGGGTGGGGGAACCCCCTTCCCGGGGCGACGGACCTTTCGGGACGGCCGACACTCGGAAGCGGCGGAAAGGGCGGGAGGAAATGGATGCCGGCTCATTCGCCCCATACGGGAGCCGGGGAAACGACCATGCGGTATGGAGCCCAGCGGATGTCCGTGATGCCGAGGGCCTTCCGGACAGGGCGGGATGCCGGGCAATGCGCCGGGGGAAGCGCTAGGGCGGACGGGGCACCGCGTTCCGCGCGGCCGGCTCCGGAGCCGCCGGGGGCCCCGGACGGACGCGCCCGGGACACGGCAGGATAAGGGGCTCCAAACCCAGCGCCGGCCAGGAGCCGCCCTAAGCCGTCCAGACCGCGCCCCGGGGGCCGGCCCCCTCCGTCACACGGAGAAGGAGCCGGCGTAGTAGTCTTCCAGGGCCTTCACGGAGGTGTTCCGGAGCTGGAGCTGACCGGTAAGGCTCTCCCAGCGGAGGTAGGTGTCGTGCCCGACCCCGAGCACCCGGGCGAAGTCGTCCGTGGTTAGTCCCGAGAGCGTCCGGATGCGGCGGATGTCCCGGCCGGTCAGCCTGGCGAAGTTCACTGGTTTGGGGTAGATCCAGACGATTCTGCCGTCTGGGCCCGTCTCGCCCCTGGAAGCGGCCCTCCTCTTGACGCCCGCAGTGCCGGACGGCGGGGCGGCGGGCGCCGTCCTGGCCCGGGAGACTGGCCTGGAGGGCGAGGGTTCGGGCTTCGAGGAGGTCGCTGAGCGGGAGTTCGCGGGCCCGGTCTTCGCCGCGGTCGCCCTGGAGCGGGAGGTCCCCGCAGGCGCCGCGGGCCCGGAGTTCGGGCTGTCGGGATCAGGGGACGCCCCCGCGGCGGGGGAAGCGTCCCCGGCCGCTGGAGCGCGCTTCCGTGTCCCGGCCATGGAGGTGGCAGCCCCGGAGCGTCCGGCGGCGCCGGGCGCCGGTTCCCCAGCGGACGACCCGGCCCCTGCCTCCGGCGCTTCCGTCCTCGGGGGGGAAGCGGAGGCGGCTGCGTCTCCGCCCTTGTCCGCCCCGGTCACGGCCTGGCCGTTCCGGGCGGGGGGGAGGGCGGCGGAAAGGTCAGCTCCGGTCTCTCCGAGGGAAGACCCCGGCAACGGCACGACCACGACGATGGCCTTCAGGGCCTCCTCGATCTTCCGGACGGAAGCGGGGTCGCCCGGAACGACCGGGGCTCCGGGCCTGGCGGCGACGTTCCCGTGCAGGCCTGGTGAGGTCCCCGCCGCCGCTGCCATCGGGGCGGGAGAGATGAAGGGCGACTGCCTCGGCGCGGGGTGGAGATCGGGGGGCGCGGGGGACTTCTTCACGTAGGTTACGATAGGGGTCTTCACGGTCCGTCCGAAGAGCTCCTTGCGCCTGCCGGGTCGCACCATCGGCCGCGGCGGGGGTGCCGGGTCCTGCTCCTGTATGGGGCGGAGGTAGGGCGTCTGGGGGGGGAGCGGGCCGTGCATCCCGGCCGTGCCGAGCTTGGCGGGCTCGACGTTCTTGTAGGGGGATAGCGGGGCCCTGTGCGCCCTGCGAGGTGCGGGGCGCTGGATTTCGTCGGCCTGCGCGGGCGCGTCCCCGGCAGCGCGGGCAGCGTTTCCCATATCGGCTGGGGAGGGAGCGGCCGCGCGTTCCGGCGTTCCGAACTTCCGTCCGGCCCCGTCCTCGGGAGAGGACGCCGG
>JAISEQ010000475.1 GCA_031264045.1 Deltaproteobacteria bacterium | reverse complement strand
AAGTCGCAGGCCTCGAGAAACCCCAGATCCGAGAGGCTGTCGCCCAGGCCCACCGCCAGCGTCTCCTCCCTGGGCCAGGGCAGGTGCCGCTCCATGAAGCGGACGACGGCGGGGCCCTTGTCCAGGAAGGGCGGGAGCACGGCAAGGTTGTTCCCGTTCGTCCAGATCCTGGCGTCCCCCCCCAGCTCCCCGGCGAGGACGTCCCCCACGAGCCCGAGGCCGGCGAGATCCCTCGACGGCGACTTGGCGACCATGTAGAAGCTCTCCCCCATGTCCCCCACGAGCCGCGCCCGCACGTCCAGTCCCTCCGCCGCGGCCGTCCGGGAGGCCAGCTCATGGGCCAGCTCCAGCATCGGGAGCGCGTCCCCCGCCAGGGCGGAGGTCCGGGACAGCCAGTCGAGATCCGGCTTCCCGTCGGCCCCCAGTATGACGGCCCCGAAGTCCAGTATGGCCCCGTCCGTGAAGGGGAGCTTCACCCGGCGGAAGCTTTCCAGGTTGCGGGCGGTGGCGGGGACCAGGGCGCCCGCCCCCTTCATCAGCCCGTACAGGAGCCGCTGTCCCTCGGTCATGAAGGACAGGGCACGCCCGTCCCGGCCGGCCGCGGCGGGCACCAGGCGCGGGGGAGGCGGCGGGGGGGATTCCCCGGCGGCGGACGGGAGGGGGCATCCGGCGGAAGCCCCGCCCCCCGGTGCCGAACCGCACCTGGCGAGCGTCTGGAAGAGCGACCCGTCCAGATCGGCGAACACGCACAGCCGCGCCATCAGAGCATTATCTCCCTGGCGCCCAGCCTCGCGGCCACGTCGAAGCCCTCCGGGGACGCCGCCGTCTCGCGGCAGACGACGGTCTCCCCGGGGAAGGACGCGGGGGCGTTGTAGAGGAAGTTGTCCAGGCCCTCGCCGTAGTTGTCCTCGAACCTCATGGAGCAGGCTATCCCGCCTCCGGGGGCTATGGGGGTCCTGGTGGTGGACTGGAAGGCCACGTCCCGCCCCTCCTCCTCCAGCGCCCGGGCCAGGAGAAAGGGCTCGTGGAGGAACTCCCCCGTGCCTATGACCCTCACGGGGACGCCTGGCGGGAGCGAGAGACCGGCTACGGTCGCCTTCAGGTCCGGCAGGCCCTCCCCCGGCAGGAGCCCCAGCCTACCGCGCTCCACGGGAACCGTGCCGGGGGAGGGGAGCCCCGCGCCGACCGAGCGGAAGGTGCCGGGCGGGGCCATGTCCCCCGTCTTCCGGAAGGTGAAGGTCCCCTCGAGCAGGGACGCTCCAGAGACCGGGACGGGCAGCGCCGAGGCCAGCTCCGCCCGGGCCTCCGGCGCCAGGAAGGACGCGATGGAGCACAAGACGACCCTCCGGACTCCCCCGCCGGATCCGGGAGGTCCGCCCGCTCCCGGACCGGCCGTCCCCGGCCCCCTTCCGGGCCCCGCGACGAAGGCGCGGGCCAGGCCTTTCAGCGTCTCCCCGGTGGTGATCTCGTCGTCCACCAGCACCAGGGTCCTGGCGCCCGCCAGAATCCGGGCCTTCTCCGGATCCCCCTCCGGGACGTGGACGGTGTGGTCCCTCGCGTGGCAGTGGGGCTCGTCGGCCGTGAGGAGCGCGGGGGCGCCCGTCAGGTGGCGGGTGGTCTGGAGGAAGAGGAGCCCGTCCGTCCCCCTGAACTCCGCGTAGCGGTCGAATATCCCCCGCCCCAGGCCCACCGCCGTCTCCGCCATGGCGATGGCGACCAGGGGCTTCTCCAGGCCGAGCACCGCGAGCTTCCCCGCCAGGAGCCCGTGCACCATGGCCATAGCCTTGGGCCTCACGGGCCAGTGCTTGCCCAGCACCTTGCTCACGAAGATGAAGCCGCGCCTGGGGTTGTAGCGGCTGGCCACGACGAAGAGGTCGTCCCAGCGCATGTCGGCCCGGTCGACCCTGATCTCGACCGTGCCGTTCGGGAGCCTCCACACGATCGGGGCGGCGCCCCCGGCCGGGCCGGGGGGGCGCGAGGCGGGGCGGCTCTGGCCGGGACGGGGGTTCAGGGGCAACTAGCGTCTCCGTGGCGGCGTGCGCCGCCGCCCGGACGGGGGCGTGGGGTTGTCGTGGCGCGGCGGGAAAGGCCGCAGGCAGGTCCGGACCGGTCCGCCGGGACGGGAAATCGGGGCGGACGGAGAAATCCGGAGGCGGGGACGGGGGCTTCGGGGACCGACGTGCGCCGGAGGCCGGGAATGCCGCGGAGGGGCAGGTGCCCGGAAATGGCGGGGCAGTCCGGGACCCGGGGAATTCGGAGGCCCGGGAAGGCCGGCACCGGGGAATTCGGAGGCCCGGGAAGGCCGGCACCGGGGAATTCGGAGGCGCGGGAAGGCCGGCACCGGGGAATTCGGAGGCGCGGGAAGGCCGGCACCGGGGAATGCGGAGGCGCGGGAAGGCCGGCACCGGGGACTGCGGAGGCGCGGGAAGGCCGACACCGGGGAATGCGGAGGCGCGGGAAGGCCGACACCGGGGAATGCGGAGGCCCGGGAAGGCCGGAACCGGGGAATGCGGAGGCCCGGGAAGGCCGGAACCGGGGAATGCGGAGGCACGGGAAGGCAGGCACCGGGGAATGCGGAAGCACGGGAAGGCCGGAACCGGGGAATGCGGTGAATGGGAAGGCCGACACCGGGGAATGCGGGGACAGCGCGGCGGGAAGCGCGGACGGAGGGCCGGAGGGGAAGCGGGCTGCGGGCGCCGGACCCCCGGGGGGGCGGCCCGGGGAAGACGGTCGACGAGCCGGCTAGTGGATAGTGGGCGGCTTCCCGACCGGGCGGGCGGGCCTGTGCCCCTCCTGCTCCACGGGGAGGGCGTCCTCGTCCCCCCCCTCCTCCTGGGAGGGCCAGGGATCGTCGTCCTGCGGGGCGGAACGGCGGAGGACCTCCAGGATCTCCCTGGCCTGCTCGGGGGTGAGCACTATCTCGCCGCCCTCCTGGGAGCGGCTCTCGCGGAGCGCCAGCGCCTCCCAGAGGCTCTCGGCCCTGAAGTGCCTGAAGACCCCCTCGATGCCCTCGGCGAAGCCCTGCCCGTTCAGGTACAGCCTCCACTCGCCGGACTTGCGGTAGATCTCGGCCAGCATCACGGCCTTCTCCTGGCCGAAGTCGTGGCCGGAGAGAACGTACCGGGAGAGCTCGCTGTCCGCCGACTTGATGCGCAGGTGCCCGTAGGTGAGCTGGTTCATGGCCCCGGGCCCGCTCACGAAGGCGACGAAGACTATCTTCGCCACCCCGTCGGGGACCTTCCCCAGGGTGACCTCGAAATCGTGGCCGTCGTCCCGCGAGGCCCCCATGAACCTTACCGCCCCGCCGGGGGAGGAGCGGTTGCCCTCGAAGACCAGCCAGCGGCCTTCAGCGAGTGCCCCTGCCCCGTCCAGGCAGAAGCAGACGGCCCCGATGTCGCCCGGCCCCGAGAGGTGCATGGTGATGCCCACGTCGAACACCGGTTCGCTCGTGATCTCGCTGACCTTAACCCTCTGACCCTTGATCATCTGAGCCGCCTCGGGCCCCGGAAGGGCCGTGCGGGTCCCCCCTGGGGCCCGTCCCTCCGGCCGCGTGAGCGCCGGGTTGCCTGAATGGGCTGGATCTTAGACAGTTTGGGAGCCCGTGTCAACGGAGCACTGCGGACGGACCTCGCGGAAATGCCGAGGTCCCGCCGGCAGGTAAAGTCCCCGCGAGCGCCCGTATGCCGAAGAACCCGAAACGGGAACGGGGACAGCCGAAAGGGGACCGGCGGAACCCGGAAGAAGGGGAGCGCTCGGAAACTGAAGCCCGCGGACGCATGAAACGGAAGCCGGAGTCCGTTCGGAAATTGAAGCCCGGGAACCGGCGGACACGGGAGGGGGGGAGCCCCCGGAACCAGGAAGAAGGGAACCGGCGGACACGGGAGGGGGGTGCCCCCGGAACCAGGAAGAAGGGAACCGGCGGACACGGGAGGGGGGAGCCCCCGGAACCAGGAAGAAGGGGAGCGGACGGACACGGGAGGGGGGGAGCCCCCGGAACCAGGAAGAAGGGGAGCGGACGGACACGGGAGGGGGGTGCCCCCGGAACCAGGAAGAAGGGGATCGGACGGACACGGGAGGGGGGTGCCTGCGGAAACGGAAGCGCGCCCGTCGGGATCGTCCGGGGCGGCGCGGCTTGCCCATGGCCGGGGAATTCCGGAAGCTGGGCTCTTTCGGGCCGATGCCGTGCCAGCGGGCCGGTCTCCCGCGAGCCTGCGGGCCCTTCGTCATGGGGAAGCATGCTCGTCAAGGACACCACGGAACCTTCAGAGATAGCGCAATTATTGATATTTTGATCAAACATATATGCTCTAACATGATCGATATTCTATAATTCTATATTGTAATCTCTATCCAAGCGTCAATAAACCCTCCGGGGGATTATTTGACGTGTTGATCCGGGCAGGGGAAGCTGGTAAGATCGCCCCATTGCGGCGCTTGTGGTTTTTGCTCGATGGTTCGCGAAGAACCTGCCAGGACGATGCCTGCATGCCGCCGATGCGCACCAGGCGCGGCCGGTCCCCCCCTGCCCGGGGCCGCCGCGGGACCCCGCCGCTCCCCTGAGCCGCAGAAGCCGGGAGGCCCGTAATCCTCCCCGATTCCTAACTCGTCCAACACCGGGAGGCTATCAAAAATGAGTGATGATCCGAAACTGTCCAAGCTGAAAAGCGATGCCGCCTCCGCCTCGACGGAGGTCGAGAAGCTGGCGGCGCAGCTGAAGGAGGCCCAGGCCAGGGCCGATGCCGCCCAGGCGGCCGTGGCCGCCGCGGAGAAGGCCCCTGCGGCTCCGGCGGCCCCGGCGGCGAAGCCGGCGGCCAAACCGGCGGCCAAGCCCTCGGCGGGCGCCCCCTCCGGCGACCCCGTGACCACCAAGATGCTCGAGCTGGCCAGGGAGCAGGGGCGCACCACCATCTTCGACCGCGCGGCCAAGATGAAGCCCTGCAACATCGGCACCGAGGGCATCTGCTGCAAGATCTGCTCCCAGGGACCCTGCCGGCTGCCCCTGACCAAGGCCATCAAGGACGGCACCGAGCCCGACACCCGAATGGGCCTCTGCGGCGCCTCCCCCGAGACCATCGTGGCCAGGAACCTCGCCCGCATGATCTCCGCGGGGGCCTCCGCCCACGCGGACCACGGCCTGGAGCTCCTGGAGATCCTGGCCGACTTCGGCGACGGCAACGCCCCGGACTACAAGATCAGGGACGAGGACAAGCTCCGCGAGATAGCCGCCAAGCTCCACGTCCTGGACGCCCCCTCCGACACGGCGGGCCTTGCCAAGGCCGTGGCCGAGAAGGCGCTGGCGGAGTTCGGGCGCCAGCACGGCGAGCTCGCCTACCTCAAGGAGGCTCCCGGGGACGTCTACGAGCGCTGGACCGTGCGCGGCGTCAAGCCCCGCGGCGTGAACCGCGAGGCGGTCGAGATCATGCACCGCACCCACATGGGCGTGGACCAGGACTACGAGAACCTTCTCTTCCAGGGAGTCCGCTGCGCCCTGGCCGACGGCTGGGCAGCCTCCTCCATCGCGACCGACGTCCAGGACGCCTTCTTCGGCCAGCCCGTGCCCAAGAGCTCCGAGATCAACTTGGGGACCCTCGCCGCAGACGCGGTGAACGTCGTCGTGAACGGCAACTACCCCCAGGTCGCCGAGAAGCTCGCGGAGCTCGCCGCGACCCAGGAGATGAAGGACCTGGCCAAGGCCGCCGGCGCCGCCGGGGGCTTCAACGTCACCGGGGCCTGCTCCACCGCGAGCGAGCTCGCCGAGCGCCACGGCATCCCGGGCTCCGCCGACTACCTCCAGCAGGAGCTCGCGGTGGTGACCGGCGCCGTGGAGGCCCTGGTGGTCGACAGCCAGTGCGCCATGGAGGCCCTGAGCCTCCTGTGCGACTGCTACCACACGAAGCTCGTGACCACGAGCCCCGCCGCCAGGATCGACTCGGGCAAGGCCGAGGCCATGGCGGTCGGCAGCGCGAACGTCGGCGAGAAGGCGAGGGAGATACTGAAGCTCGCCGCGGACAACTACAAGAACCGCGGGAAGACCAGCATCCCCGACCAGAAGGACGCCATCATGGCCGGCTACTCCGTGGCCGCCCTGGGCAAGGCCCTGAAGTCCAACGGCAAGGGCCCGCTCGCCCCGCTCGCCGAGGCCCTGGCCAAAGGCCAGATCAAGGGCGTCGTGGGACTCCTGGGATGCAACAACGTCCGCGTCGCGCCCGGCGCCAGCGGCCTCGACCCCCACGTCGAGATAGCCCAGGAGCTCATCAAGAACGACATCCTCATCTTCACCACCGGCTGCACCGCCATGGCCCTGGGCCGCGCGGGCCTCATGAACTCCGGCTCCGCCGCCAAGGCCGGCCCGGCGCTCGCGAAGTTCTGCAAGACCACGGGACTGCCCCCGGTCATCCACCTGGGCTCCTGCGTGGACAACTCGCGGCTGCTCCACGTGCTGGCTGGCCTCGCCAAGGCCGGACCCCTGGGCTCCGACATAAAGCAGCTCCCGGCGGCCATAGCCATCCCGGGCTGGACCAACGAGCAGATAGTGTCCTCGGCCTTCTACTTCGCGGCCTCCGGCGTGGACGTCTTCCTGGGCTTCACACTCCCCATCCAGGGCGTGCCCACCGTGGTCAGGTACTTCGAGGAGACCTTCGCCGAGCGCTACGGCGGCAGGCTCACCCACGAGGCCGACCCGGCGGTCCAGGCGGCCAAGATCTCCGAGCACGTGGCCGGCAAGCGCAAGGCCCTGAGCCTCAAGTAGCCCCCGGGCCCCCGCCGGAGACTGCTCACCGGCCCGGCCCCCGAAGCCTCCCTGCCCGAATGCCGGGTCCGGGTCCCCCGAGGGATCCGGACCCGGCTTCTTTTTTCCGGACCCGCCGAACACTCGGTCCGGGCGGACAGGGCCTCCGTATCTGGGTTTACCAATTTCCGGTCTCCAACAAGAAATAACGGAACATGAATTTTGATCAAACTGCAAAAAAAAACTCCTCCTCCCTCGAAAGGCTGGGTAAACGCTATCTTGTCGAGGCACTGACATCCTTAGCGTTTAAGCCAAATCCCTGTCCAAGCGCTTCTCTTGCCCAGGCTCTCTGGCCTCAAAAACCGCCAGAAGGTGAGGGCGGGTTGTTTTCGCAATGGAATCAATTATTTAAAATTTAAAGACTTCACAAATTATTTTTTAAAATTTATGCCGCTCGAAACCATGACAATTATATATGTTAGACGTTCACAAATCATGCCATTTATAATTATCGACTTTCGATAATCATGGTGTTTCAAAATTTTGATGTTTATGTATTATAACATTTTTTTTATTTTAGACATTCCAAATTATGGCATTTCCTCATTTGTGATATTATCTAATCTCGACTTTTCAAACTTTAGGCATTCCCAAAATTACTGACAGAATGGATGGCGCCACCGTAATAAGTCGTCAAGGGATTTCTGATGAAAAAATGGATAAGTCAACGGGGAACGAAAATGGTGATTAGGTTGTCACCGTCCACCGATATCTAGTACGCTTTCTCTTATTCCCTCCCTCTCAGAACCCTCTGACTGGAGGATGTAAACGATACCGTGAAGCCTGGCCGACTTATTACGGTTCCGTCATGGTGTCGCAAGTAAAAATATTTTAGTGTCCGGTCAAATCAGATTGTGTAAAGCAAATGAGTGTGAATCAAGGGATATCTGTGGGATAACCTTCGGAAAATGCTCCGGATGTGACAATTCGAATCCGCTTGCATCCGCCCTCGCGTGTAGGCATAATGCAGCTATCTAAACGGGCTGTGTAGGCATCAGACTGCCGCCCGGAGGAGGACGCGGATGATCAGGGGCGCGGCGGACAAACTGACGGAAAAGGCCATACAGAATGCGAAGCCGGGGCCGAAGGCCAGAAAGCTCTTCGATGGGCACGGGCTGTTCCTCTACGTGCCGCCGAAGGGGGCCAAGTCCTGGAGGTACGCCTTCCGGCACCATGGGAAGCCCCAGACCCTGACCATAGGAACCTGGCCGGAGACTTCGCTGGCCGAGGCAAGGGCGGCCCACGCCGAGGCGAGGGGGATGCTTTCCAGGGGAGTCAGCCCGGCCATTGCCAAGCGGGAGGCGAAGCTGGCCGGGTCCGCAGCCGGGGCCGTAACCTTCGGGGAGCTCGCGGAGGACTACCTCGCCAGGATAGCGGTCGACCACGCTCCCGGAACAGTCAAGGCGGTCGGGGCGACCCTCTCCAACCACGTCCTGGAGGCTCTGGGCCGCCGCCCTGCGGACGGGATACGTCCCAGGGACGTGGTGGCCGCGCTTGTCCACCTGGAGGCGGAAGGCAAGTTCCGGGAGTGGAAGAGGGCGGCCGGCATAATAGGCAGGACGTTCAGGTACGCTATTGCGGCGGGGCGCGAACTCATGGATCCGACGGTCGGGCTCAGGGGCGCGGTGGCTTCCCCGAAGGCGGTGCCCAGGGCCGCCGTGACCGACCCCGAGGGCGCGGGGAAGCTCATGCTCGCCATGGACGGACTGAAGGACGGCCCGGTGAAGGAGGCGCTGAGGATGCTGGCCTACGTGTTCACCCGCCCCGGCGAGCTCTGCAACGCCGAGTGGGCCGAGATCGACCTGGAGCGTCGGATCTGGACGATCCCCGCCGGACGGATGAAGTCGGGGAAAGAGCACCTGGTGCCGCTCTCGGATCAGGTCCTGGCCATCCTGAAGGATCGGCGGGCGAGGTTCGGGGACGGTCGTTTCGTGTTCCCGAGCCCGAGGGTGCCCGGACGGCCCGTTTCCCGCGCCTCCCTGCTCATGGCCCTGCGGTCCCTGGGGTACGCGGAGTCGGCCATGAGCCTCCACGGATTCAGGTCCACCGCGAGCACCCTGCTGAACGAGATGGGGTTCAGCCCCGACTGGATCGAGCGGCAACTGGCCCACGAGGACGGGAGGCGGATCCGCGCTATCTATAACCGGGCGGACTACATGGAGGATCGGAAGCGGATGATGCAGACGTGGGCGGATCGCCTGGACGGGCTGAGGGAGGAGGCCCGGGCAGGGGCGGAGCGGTAGACCGTCCCGGCGCGCGGTGCCGCGACGGAGACCTGGAGAGGGGGTGGAAGCCCCCTTTTTCAGTTCCTGGCCGGGTTGGACAGACCGGTTCAATCCCCGGCCAGGCACCGAGCTGCCTGGATGAGGACGAAAAGGATGTCATTATTAATGACACCCCAGGCGGCTCCCGGGACATGGCTTTCGTCTCCGAGACGGGGCTCTGCGGCTTGATCTTCCGGAAGGCGGAGGCGAAGGATGTTGTCGTTATTGCCGACCACCCCGGGCCCACGGCTAAGAAGGATTAGATGAGCATTGAGCTGATACCTTTCGTGAGCGAGCGGTTCGGGGAACTCCGGACCTGCATGCGGGACGGCGAGCCCTTGTTCTGCGGGGTGGACGCCTGCCGGGTGATGGAGCTGGCCAACCCGAACCAGGTAATGTCTTCGCTGGACGATGACGAGAAAACCACAATTTATAGCGGTGTCGCTAATAGCGATGCCAACGATGGTTTAACCTTGACCGGCAGGGCACGGAGCATGGTCTTCGTTTCCGAGCCGGGGCTCTGCTCCCCAGGGGTTCAGGTCCCGGTACGCTGAGGCGGATGCGTGGCCGCCAGGCCGGGCGGCAATGACGTCTTCAGCATGGACGCCAGGGAAGTTCACCGGAGGCTCAGGGTGGGACGTTTGTTCCCTCACTGGATCAAGGGCCGGATTGAGGAGCACGGGTTCAAGGAGGGCAAGGACTTCGAGGTTTTTGCCAAAATGGCAAAAAAACCCCCCCGAGGGCGATGCCCCTCCCTGGGCGGCCGTCCCTCCACCGAGTACCAGGTGACGACCGACATGGGCCACGATCTGGCGGCGGCCTAGGGAGCCCCCATATCCGTTGGCGGCCCGAGAAAGGAGAGTTAGATGAGCGGTGAACTGATAGAACTGAAGGCTGGCAGGATGGGGGGCCAGGACGTTTTCGTTATAGACGCGAGGGAAGTTTATAGGCGACTGGGGGTTAGGAGGCATTTCAAATCCTGGATCAAAGGCAGGATAGAAGAACACGGATTCGAAGAAGGACAGGATTTCGAGGTTTTACCCCTAGAGGGGATAAACCCTCAAGGCGTTCGTCCGACCATTGAGTACAATCTTACGATCATCATGGCGCGGGACCTCTCGATGATTGAGAGCAGCCAGGCGGCCATCGACTTCCGCCGGGATTTGATGGCCCGCATGGATGCCGTCCTCAAGGCTCCGGTCAAGCTCGACTACGACCTCATCATCGAGCTGGCTACGAAGCCCAAGATTAAGGCGGAGGAGAGAGGGCGGCTGGAAGCCAGACTGGATGCGGATGCGCTGGACCATACGGGGCGGGATAGGCCCGTCCCGAAAGGCCGGGAGCCGTATGGAGTCTAACGTCATTAAAGAAGATCGACCCTTGTTGTGGACGCATGGACTTCCATGGTGGCAGATGGCTTCCCTAAGTTCGTTTCCGTTGCGGCGGGGGAATTGTCCCTGAAAGATTTTCCGGTCACATGGACGCGGAAGCAGGAAGACGGGCGGAAACAAGGTGCCGGATAATACTGCGGACAGAACGGTTGACCCTTGCCGCAGTTCCGGGACGTTCGTGAGCCAACGCCTCGCGGGTAGTCGCCGGGACCGTCAGGGTTACATATCTGGTAACCATCCCAGACTACGTTGCGGTAAAGTCCGAGGGTGCTCTTGGCGTGTAGGAACACGTTCTGTACGGACCTCTACGGACGTCTACGGCCTCTGCGGAAAAGCTGACCGGAACAAACTGGTAACAATTCCACTCTACTCTCCGGT
>JAISEQ010000460.1 GCA_031264045.1 Deltaproteobacteria bacterium | reverse complement strand
ATCAGCAACGTCCGGCCTATTGATCGAATTTTTGTCCTCCAGCCGACTTCTATATGTTGTGGTTGCCCTATTTCTCAATTTAGGGCAAATCGTGTCCAAGCTTTGGGGGGCGCCTCATTGAAAGTTTCACGAAATGAACTCTTCAAACTCCATCAAGCAAAAAATCTAAACACTTTACACCTTTATAATAACCATAATTTAGAAGTTTTATAGGTTCTGTTCAAGTTTTCATCGATTCTTAACTTACATGTATTGGGCCATGGCGTGAACTCGTGGCACCTTCAAGTCCAGGCGCTGTTCGGCGCAATTGTTGGAAAAATGACGCAGGCCAGCTCCCGGAACGGTCGCGGCAGCCTTCCCCGGCTTTTCTGGCTGAAACCTTATGGCCCTTCTCCCAATCCCAATCCCAACCACTGCATCGGGGACGACATGCGATCGGCAGTCTTCGCAATCCTTCTGGCGTGTGGGATGACGGCGGTCGCGTTGGTGAGCAACGCGTCCGCAGAGGATCCGTTCCCCAACCCGGGGGTAAAAATTCAGGTCTGGAACTACGGCTTCATCCCGGTGACCCGCAGGTTAAGCGAGTTCCGGCTGAACGCCCAGTTCATGCACTTCAATGAAACCTCCAAAGTCAGCGAGTTCACCATTTATACGAATATCGGCAAGTTCGTTTTCGAGGGCGATTTCGACCACTATGAGAATACCCTTGGCACCTCCGTGCTCCGTTTTGGACTCCCTCTTTCCGATGGGCAATTTTTCATAATCAAAGCGACCGGGGTCATGGACGGCACCCTTTACGATTTTACCGCGAACATCCAGCCTTCAGAACCGCCTGGGCTGCCCCAGAGGACAGGATTATATGATCCGAACGAGAAACGGGACTTCCCGTGCGTCGCGGGGACGTCTGACGTTCAGGTCTTCCATGCCGTCTACGCGGGGAGGGAGGAACTGTACTTGAAGCTGAGTCTGAACTTGGGCGATGAGGTCAAGGTCTTCTTCCCGCTGTCGTTTGAGTATCTCGGCTTCGACGGTAAGGAGGGCGACATGGTTGTCGCTACCGTTAGCCTGACCCATACGGCCAACCCGCTGGGCTGGTGCGGGACGTCCGCCGAGCTGGTCGCCATGATAGCCTTCCCGAAGTGGTGAGATGCTCGCATCCGCTGTCTGCCGCTTTTCGTCTTGCCTCAGACTGCCGTTTTCTTCCGGGACCTGGAGTTGCACATTTCCCGAGGAGAGACGCCTGTCAGGCCGTTGGGCCGTCTCGAACCGTTCCGGGACGTCTAGGATCCTGATCTGCTTCCGGGAGCAGGGACGCTCTCATGGATTTCAACAGTTTGCAGGTATCTGCTCTGACCGGTACAACTTTTCAAATTATTCTTCGGTGGCCGTTGAATTTTTAAGAATAATAAATGCGGGATATTTATTTTCAATAAAAATTAAAATATTGTTGATTGATACTTATATGTTGCGTCCGGAAATATGCCGTGCTGTCGTCTTGTCTTGTGTCTGATGTCAGCTGTCCAAGCTGAATAGTTATTGGGAAATAATCACCAAAATAAATTTTAGTTCAGAAAAAATATTTAAATTGAAATGTTTTAAATATCAAGTGCATTCAGATGAAGATTATTTCGGTGAAAAGCATTTGTCCAATAAAAATTCGGTAGATATCTAAAAATTATTAATCGTTCTCCATAGGACAAATTATTTCGGCATAATGGTTCAGGAGATCAGATATGCCGTCCCGGCTGAATCCGGCTGAATCCGTCGGAAGGCTGCGCTGAGATGGAAAAGACGGCAGTGAGGCTTTGCCGGGACGTTAAGGGAAAACTGAGGGATTTCTCCGTCCAGTGAAAGTTTGCGCGGAAAACGTTCCGGACAAGTCCGGGAGCCGAACGTCACGGTAGCCGCTCAAGTCCGGCTGCGTCCCTCTCCTCCGCCATTCGCCATCTTCCTGCCCCCCGTCTCCCGGTCCGTCCCCGGCTATCTCGGAAGCGGCACACCTTCCGCCGGCGCCTCCCCCTCTATCTCCAGGCTGTCGAAGAAGGGGGTGCATATCCCTTCGACCGTCCTCTCGTGTACGGTCAGGGGTATGGGGGAGGTGTCGGAGCACTGCATGACGAGCATGACGTTCTGGTGCATCACCATGAGCATCTCGACCTCCTGGTAAATCTCGCTCCCGCTGTGCCCCCCGGCGAGCATTACCGAAAGGCTGGTCCTGGACGATGGCCAGCCCCTGTGCCTGCCGGCCTCGTGCGACCTGTAGCCGTCCATCGGGGTAAGCGTGTCTTTCCAGAAGCTGGCGAGCGCCTCGTTGTCCCATGCCCCCACGAAGGTCCTGTGGGGACCGGAAAGATCCGCCTCCGGGTCGAAAAGGGCCCGGAAGGTCACTCCCGTGAACGTCTTGGCAGAGGGTCCGTCCTTTGTCCAGGCAACCTCGTACCCCTCGCGGACGGGGAGGTCGGGGTCCGTTTCCCGCGTGAATTCCGGGGGCACCTTGAACGAGATCCCGAGTCCGGCCAGGGCCGGGTCGTCGCGGGAATACACGTCCGTCCATCCCCCGTAGTCGAAAGCCGGGGCGGCATGGGCGGGAGCGGCGGCGGAGGGCAGGGCGCCGGACAGGAGGGCTGCGGCCGCCAGGGCCGTGAGCGCGGCCATTATTCCGATTCGCATGGGTTGACCTCCTGGGCTGCTGACCCGCCGCGGCGCGGCCGGCCTCCGGGATCGCCGGGACCGTCCCGGCGGAAGCTCATGTGACTGGGCCGGAAGGGTACGCCAGGGCGAACGGGGCCGTGCGGCTGCCGGGGGGAGGACCGGGGTCTTTTCCGCTCCGGCGGCGGTCCTGCCCGGCGCATGGGTGCACGAGGTCGTCCGGCGCTCCGGGCGTCCGGAGTAATGCCCCGGGGTTGGCACTTAGGGGGTCCGCCCCGGCCTCATGAGCACTATCTCCAGGCCGGGGGCCGTACCGTCCGAGTTCACCTCCACTATCTCGCCCGCGTCGGTCGCGATGGTGAAGGCCGCGTAGTCGGCCTGGATGGGCATCTCCCGGTGGCCCCGGTCCACAAGGACCAGGAGCTCCACGCAGGCGGAGCGGCCGAACTCAGAGAGGGCGTCCAGGGCCGCGCGCACCGTTCGCCCGGTATATAGCACGTCGTCCACCAGAAGTATCCTCCGGCCCTCCACCGTGAAGCCTATGTCGGTGGGACCCACCCTGGGGAAGGCCCTGGCGAGGGTCCAGTCGTCACGGTAGAGGTTTATGTCCACCACCCCGGAGTCGAGGGGCCTTCCCAGTGTGCGGGTGAAGATCTCCTGGAGCCGCTCCATCACCGGGAGCCCCCCGCGGCGGACCCCCACTATGGCGGGGAGCGGGTCGCGGCGAGTCAGCACGTCCGCCGCTGCCTTCGCGAGCGCCCTGTCGATGTCCGCTGTCCCGTAGAGCACGGTGCGTTCAGGCATGTGCATGGTCGTGGCCCCCGTCCGGCCCGCTGGCCGCTTGCAGGCGCCCCAGTGCGAACATGGCGCCGTTAGGCACGCCGGGAAGCGTCCGGCAGCCGTAGGAGATGGCCTGGGCGTCCACCGTCATCGCGGGCCATGGCCCGAAGACGGCCCCGAAGGCCTTCAGGAGGGATATCCCGGTGGGCGTCACGGTCTCCCCCTCCGAGACGATGCCCCGCACCGGCACGCCCTCGAGCATCCTCAGCACCGCCGGGGCGGGGGAGGGGAGGAGCCCGTGTGCGCACGACACGGTCCCGTCGCACACGGGGAGCGGGCCCGAAACGAAGACGTCCGGAGAAATCAGATCGAACAGAAGCGAGCACAGCCCCGCATCGATTATGCTGTCCAGGGCACCCACCTCGTGGAAGCGCACCTCGGAGGGCGTGCTCCCGTGCACGGCCGCCTCCGCCTCCGCGAGAAGGCGGAAGCTCTCCAGGGCGAGCCCCTTCGCGGCGGGGGTGAGCGCAGACTTCGCGAAGAACTCGCCTATGTCCCCCAGGCCGCGGTGGCGCTGCTCGGAAGGGAGCGAGAGCTCGAGCCCCCACCCCGAAATGCCACCCGCCAGCCTTGGTGCCACCTTCACCCTTCCGACGAGTTCCGGGAGCCCCAGGGCGCCCAGAGCCTCGTCCAGGTCCCTGTCGTCGAAGCCCGCCATGCGGGCGAGCCCCGCCGCCATGATGTCTCCGGCGATGCCGGAGGAGGGCCTGAGCACCAGGGCCCTGGCGGGCCCGAAGGCGTATTCCGCCACGCGGGCGGCGGAGGGTGCCGCATCGGGATGGACGTGCGCACCGCCGTGTCCCGGGCGGCGTTCTTGGTTCTCGTCGCGGTCATCGCCGCCGCCGTGGGCAAGGGGGAGAGCAAGCGCGGGAGGAAGGCCGTGCGGGCGGTGCGGGTCTTGCGGGACCGGGCGGACGCGTTCTCGCGGTAGGTCATGCGGGAGCGGGCGGCCGCGACCGTGTCCGGGGCGCCTGTCCCTGGCGCGGCTGAAGTGGGCGGGCGCGCCTTCGGGGCCTGGCCGGCACTGGCCGCTTCCATGGCCCTCATGTTCGCGGCAGCGACCGACCCGGTAGCGGTCATAAGGGTCAGGGCCGCCGGCGCGGCTGGATAGAGTTTCTGTCATCTGGCTCCTGGAAAGCTCCGTACGGTTCCCGGAAAGCTTCGGGATTTTCGAGGGGGCGGAA
>JAISEQ010000366.1 GCA_031264045.1 Deltaproteobacteria bacterium | reverse complement strand
TTCCTCATCCGCCCCGAGGCATCCGGCACTTTTCCTCATCCGCCCCGAGGCATCCGGCACTTTTCCGGAACGCCATTCCGATCCGCTTCCGGCCCCGCCCGGACCCTCCGCGGCAGGCCGCACGCCCCGCGGGCGTCCCGGCGCCTCCATGCCAGGCCCCGGAAGCTTCGGGCCGCAGACTAGTTTCACGCCGCCGTCCGGACGGACGCGCACGGGCGGCCGCATCCAGGCAAGGGAGCCGGCAGACCGGCTGAAAGGCGCCGCCCAGGGGCGCGACCTTCAACACCTGATCCGGATCATGCCGGCGTAGGGAGCCTGACGTGCCGCTGGGCATCCGCCCAGCCGCCGGGGGCTTCCCGGAAAGGAGCCCCCCCTGACAGCACCAGACCAGCCCGCCCCCGGCCGGACGGCCGGGAGCCTCGGCGGACCGGCCGGGTCCGCGGCCGATCTCCCCGAGTATCCCCTGAGGACCGCCATGACCTGCGCCTCGTCCGACTCCGGCGGCGGGGCCGGCGTGCAGGCGGATCTGAAGGCCTTCGCGGCGCTGGGGGTATACGGCTTCTGCGCCGTATCGGCCGTGACCGCCCAGAACTCCCACGAGGTCACCCGCCTGGACTGCCTCCCTCCGGAGTGCTTCCGGGCCCAGCTGGAGGCCGTGGCGTCCGACTTCCGCGTGGACGCCGTGAAGGTGGGGCTGCTCGGCAGTCCCGCCAACGCCCGCGAGCTCTCCCTCTTCCTGGACAGGAGCCTCCCGGGCGTGCCGGCGGTGGTCGACCCGGTCATGGTGAGCGCCGCGGGGCACGCCTTCCTGGACGGTCCCGGCACGGAGGCCCTGCGCGGTCTCCTCGGGCGCGCCTTCCTGGCCACCCCCAACGTCCCCGAGGCGGAGACGCTCTCCGGCATGCCCATAGGCTCCCCGGAGGACGCCCTGGAGGCGGCGGGGAAGATCCTGGCCATGGGACCCGAAAACGTCCTCGTGAAGGGCGGCCACCTCCGGGGCGACCTCTCCGAGGACCTCCTGGTGGGGAAGGGCCGCGCCCCCGTGCGCCTCGCGCTCCCCCGCAGGATCTCGAGCTCCACCCACGGCACGGGCTGCACGCTCTCCTCCGCCATAGCGGCCCTGCTGGCCCGGGGACGGACGCTCCAGGACGCCGTGCGGGAGGCCAAGCTCTACGTCTGGGAGGCCATGGACCCCGCCCGCGCCCCGGATCTCGGGGGCAGGGGCCCCGGCCCCGTGAACCACTTCTGCCGCTACTACGGCTTCCGCCGGAAAGCCTAGCCCGCCCGGCGCCCGGCCGGGGCCCGTGCCGCGTCCGGGGCCCGCCGCCCGAGCGCCTGTCCCCTCCCCCTCCGGGTTCCCGGACCGTAACGGGTTTCCGGAGCCCGCGCCGGCCCGCCGACCGCGGGGACCCCGCGCGCTCCGCCCTTCCCCGTCCGCGGGGGGGACGGGCATCCCCGGCCCGCGCCCCGCATTCCGCCCCGCATTCCGCCGCGCGCCCCCGGCCGGCGCGCGCCCGACCGAGGAGATCCCGATGACCAGGTCCGCAAACGGCAAGATAGACAGGGTAGTCTGGGCCGCCGTCCGGGAGAGCCGCCCGCTCACGCTGTGCCTCACCAACTTCGTGACCGTGACCGACTGCGCCAACGCGGTCCTGGCCGTGGGGGGCTCCCCGGTCATGAGCCTGGACGTGGACGACGCGAGGGAGCTCGCCGCCGTCTCCGCCTCGGCGGTGCTGAACATCGGCACCGTCTGCCCGGACCAGCTAGCGGCCATGCTGGGCGCCGGGCGCGCGGCCCGCGCCGCCGGCCGTCCCGTGGTGCTGGATCCGGTGGGCGCCGGGGCCACCAGGGTGCGGATGGACGCCTGCATGAGGATTCTGGACGAGGTGGGGCCCTCCATAGTGCGCGGGAACGCCTCGGAGATCCTGGCCCTGGAGGCCCATTCCGCCCGGAGGGGCGTATCCCGCCAGAGGGGGGTGGACGCGGACGGGTCCGAGGCCAGATCGGAAATCGAGAATGCCGCGAGAAGCCTATCCGAACGCTTCGGCTGCGTGGTGGCCGTGTCCGGGGAGACCGACGTGCTCGCCCACGGCCAGATGCTCTCCGCCCTGACCGGCGGGAGCGAGCTTCTGACCCGCGTCACCGGGACGGGGTGCATGCTCTCGGCCGTCGTCGCCTGCTGCGCCGGAGCCCTCCCGGACAAGCTCTTCAGCGCCGCCGTGGCCGCCATGAACGCCATGAAGCTGGCCGGGGCCGGGGCGGAATCCAAGCTCGGTGTCCCCGGCAGCGTGGGCGAGTTCCGCTACAGGCTCTGCGACGAGCTGGCGGAGATCGTCTCTTCGTAGCCGGGCGGGCGCGCCGCCCGTCAGGCAGAACGGGAAAGGAGCATCATGATCAGGAAAAAAATCCTCAGCTCCGCGCTGCGGCTCACCCTGGTCGTCGGAAAAGGGGACGCCGGCGCGAGGGGCGTGAGGGAAACGGCCGAGAGAGCTTTCGCGGGCGGGGTCACGGCCCTGCAGCTCCGGGAGAAGGATCTCCCCGACCGCGAGTTCCACGAGGAGGCCCTGGAGCTCGCCGAGCTCTGCCGGTCGCGCTCCAGGCTATTCGTCGTGAACAACCGCCTGGACATAGCGCTCGCCGTCCGCGCGGACGGGGTGCATCTGGGCGCGGGCGACGTCCCCGTGGCGGCCGCCGCCGCGGTCGTCCCGAAGAGGATGATCATAGGCTACAGCGCCAATGACAGGGAGAGCGCCGCGAAGGCCGTCGCCGACGGCGCCGACTACCTGGGCGTGGGGGCGCTCTTCCCGTCCCCGTCCAAGCCGGAGTGCCCGGTCATCCCCCCGGAGGACATAGCAGCCATCCTGAGCCTGCGCCAGCCCTCGGTGGGCATAGGGGGCATCACCGTCCGGAACTCGAACCTGGCCTGGGCGCACGGATTCACCGGCCTGGCGCTCATCTCGGCCCTGTGCGGCGCCCCCGACCCCGCCGAGGCCGCCCGGAAAA
>JAISEQ010000363.1 GCA_031264045.1 Deltaproteobacteria bacterium | reverse complement strand
TCCCGAGCAGCCGGAGGCTCTTCATCCGCCTGGGTTGCCAGAGTCTCTTCATCCTCCTGAGCTGCCGGAGTCTCTTCCGCCTCCTGGGCAACCAGAGTCTCTTCATCCTCCCGATCTGCCGGAGTCTCTTCCGCCTCCTGGGCAACCAGAGTCTCTTTATCCTCCCGATCTGCCGGAGTCTCTTCATCCTCCTGGGCTGCCGGAGTCTCTTCATCCTCCCGAGCTGCCGGAGTCTCTTCATCCTCCTGGGCTACCGGAGTCTCTTCCGCCTCCCGAGCTGCCGGAGTCTCTTTCGCCTCCCGAGCTGCCAGAGGCTCTTCATCCTCCTGGGCTGCCGTAGGCTCTTCCGTCTCCTGAGCCGCCGGAGGCTCTCCTTCCGCCTGATCTGACTCCGGCGCGGACTGGGAACTTACGGCCTATGCGCCGTCCGCTGGCTCGGTCCCTGTCGTGTCCGCATCGGGGGTTTCTTCAGGCGCGGAGCCATCGTCGGTCCCGTCCGCTTCGGAGGTGCCTGCTGGCGCGGCTCCGTCGCCGTCCGCTTCGGAGGAGTCTGCTGGCGCGGAGCCGTCGCCTGCCGCTTCGGAGGCGTCTTCTGGCGCGGAGCCGTCGCCGGCCGCGTGGGCGTTGTCCCCGTCGTCGGTTCCGGGATCCGGAGGGGCCGAATCAACGGCCCTCGTCCTCCTGAATTCGGCCCAGGCGGCCGCGAGCTCCGGGTCCAGAACGGAAATGTCGGCGGCTTCCAGGAGGGCGGTGGTGCGCTCCTGGACGAGCATGGAGATCTTGGCGTCGGCGATGGCCGCCACTATGCCGGGCTTGAGCTCCATGTACGGGGTGGTGCCGGCGGCGCGGGTCTCCAGCACCTTCACCACGTGGATGCTGAAGGGGGTCTCCATGGGACCGCCGATTTCGCCGGGCTTGAGGGAGAATATCAGCTCCTCCAGCTCCGGGAAGCTCCCCATCTTGCCCACCCAGCCCAGGTTGCCGCCGTCCACGGCGGCGCTGGTGGTGGCGTCCATGAACACGCGCTGGAGCTCCGCGAAGTCCCTGCCGGCCTTGGCCAGGGCCGCGGCCTCCCGGGCCCTCTCCATGGCCCGCTTCTTGGCCGTCTCTGTCTGGGGCGTCTGGAGGAGGGAGAGCGGGAACATTATCTGGAGGGCCCTCGCCTCGTCGCCGTGGGTGGCTTCGTCCTTGTGGGCCTCGTAGAAGGCCCTGGCCTCCTCGTCGGTGACGCGGGCCCCGGCCAGGAAGGCGTTGTCCCTCCAGGCCTTCATGGCCTCGGTGCGGGCGAGCTGGTTCCGGAACTGCTCCATGGTGCCGCCGGTCTGGGCCAGGGCGTCCGAGAGCTCCCTCATGCCGCCCACCGCCTCCACGGCCTTGGCCTCAATCTCGGCAATCTGCTCGGGGCCGGGAGCGAAGCCCAGCTGGTAGGCCTCCTGGGTCGCGAGCTCCACCCGTATCAGTATGTCCAGGAGCTCGGCGCGCACGGACAGATCCGGAAGCGGGGGAGGGGAGTCGTCCAGCTCGGCCATGGGATCCTGGGCGGCGTTGGCCATGATGGCCAGCTGGGTCTCGTAGACGGAGCGGTGGATGGTCTGGCCGTTCACCGTCGCCAGGGCCGGGCTCGCGGGATCCGCTGCCGAGGGGGGCACGGCCAGCCCCTGGGTCCCCGAGCCGCCGGGCGGGGGAAGCGCAACCCTGGGCGCCGCGTCTCCGGAGGGGGAGGGTGACGGGGAGGAAGGGGGAGTCCCCGCGTCCCCGGGAGATCCAGACCCGGCCTCCGCCGGGGGAGCGTCGGGGGGCGCGCCGGCCGCTCCGGGCCCGGCCGCGGCCGGGCCGGGAGCGGATGCGGGAGCGGCGGGTGTGTCGTCCCCGCCTCCGCAGGATGCCGCGAGGAGGAGTGTCAGGGCGAAGGACAGGGACAGGAGGGGGGCGCTGGGGGCCCGGCTGGGGGAAGGCATGTCTGAAGCTCCCTTGCGAGGGGCGTGGGCTTGACCGGGGCGCCTGGGGCGCGGCGGGGGGTCCGGGATCCGGCGGCGGACCGGGTTCCGGATCCGGAACGCGGTCTTCCGGGCCTGTGCGGCCCGTCGGATCTGTCGGGCCCGCGGGGTTTCCGGAGGCGTCCGGGGACATGTCGGCCCGGCCCCGGGCCGCCTCACGGGGACGGGCGGAAGGGCGGGGCCGGGGAAGGATAACGCCCGGGCCTACGTAGGCCCGCAGGCAGGCGATCGGTCGGGGTCGGCTGGAAAGGGTTCCGGATCGGAAGGGGGAGGCCTGGGCCGGCGGGGAAGGGTTCCGGACCGGCAGGGGAAGCCTGGACCGGCGGGGGGGGCGGGGCCGTCTCCGGGGCCGGGTCCGTACGGCCTCCGATGGAAAACCTGGAGGCAGGGCAGGGTGTCGGGCGGGGGTGACCGCCTTCCGGGCTGCCGGGAGACGGGCTTTAGGGCCTGTTTCCGGACCGCCTTCCGGACTGCCCGACCGGCCTGTCTTCGGACTGCCCGACCGATCTGCCGTCGGGCTGTATGCCCGATCTGTCTTCGGACTGCCGGACGGACCGGCTTTCGGGCTCAGCGGAAGGACGGCCGGCCGCCGTCCTGGAGGACTGGGGCAGTGAACCGTTCCGGGTTTCCGCGGGGTTCCCGCCGGCCGCCGTCCTGGAGGACTGGGGACGCGACCCGCTTCGGGTTTCCGCGGAGTTTCCGCCGGCAGCCGTCCTGGAGGACTGGGGACGCGACCCGTTCCGGGCTTCCGCGGAGTTCCCGCCTGCACCCTGCTCCTGGCTGTCCCTGTGCTTCTCCTCCGCCTCCGACAGGCGGGACTTCAGGGATTCGAGCTCCTGGTAGGTGGCGAGTATGTTCCGGTTGATGGTCTCGTTGGCCTGCCGCAGGTCGGCTATCTGTATGCGGTACTCGTCCCGGATGTGCTTGAGGTTCTCGTAGTCCTGGGAGTCCAGGGTGCAGGAGGTGGCCGAGAGCGAGAGGAGTGCCCCGGCGGCAAGGGAGGCGAGGATCCTGGAGGGCGTCATGGGCGTCATGGGCTTCCTGGCCCGTCCGGAGTGTAGGGGGGGCGATTGGTGGTCCGGCGGCGGGCCGGGAGCAGGAGGAACGCGGGCCGGGGGAGCCGTAACGGTCCGGAGTCCGGGTTGCCGGAGGAGCGTGGCCGGCCGGAGTCCGGGTTGCCGGAGGAGCGTGGCCGGCCGGAGTCCGGGTTGCCGGAGGGGCGTGGCCGGTCGGAGTCCGGGTTGCCGGAGGGGCGTGGCCGGTCGGAGTCCGGGTTGCCGGAGGAGCGTGGCCGGCCGGAGTCCGGGTTGCCGGAGGGGC
>JAISEQ010000353.1 GCA_031264045.1 Deltaproteobacteria bacterium | reverse complement strand
ATCCGCCCGCAAATGATGCACGGCTCCGGTGCCGGGTACTACACGGCCATGGCGGCGGCCGCCTGAAGGCGGGGGAGGCCGTAGCTCCCGAGCTTGCCCGGGGGCTCGGAGGTGACCGTCTCGAGGACGCCCGGGGCGTCGAGCAGGGCCTGAAGGAAGCGGCGGTTCATGGTGTGGCCTGTGCGGACGGCCGTGAAGCGGCCTATCACGGGGTTCCGGGCCAGGGCGAGATCGCCCATGAAGTCGAGGATCTTGTGGCGGACGCACTCGTCCTTGAACCTCAGCCCCTCGGGGTTCAGCACGTGGCCGTTCTCGCCGAAGACGACGGCGTTGTCCAGCCCGCCGCCCAGGGCCTTGCCTGCCATCTGCATGGCCTCGACGTCCCTCGCGAGGCAGAAGGTGCGGGCGGGGGCGATCTCGGACACGAAGGCGGACTGAGAGAAATCGAAGCGTCTCCTCTGGAGGTCCACGTAGCCGGGGAACTCTATTTCGCACTCGATAGAGAAGCGGCTGGCAGGCTCGACGGACATCGACTTGTGGCCGTCGTCGTCGGCTACGGAGAAGGGGCGGAGCACGCGGTAGCAGGTTCTGGGCGCCTGGAGGGTAGTGATGCCGGCCTTCTGGAGGAGCCGGGTCCAGGGGAGGGCGGAACCGTCCAGTATGGGCACCTCGGGCCCGTTGACCTCGACCTTCAGGTTGGAGATCCCCAGGCCGCCAAGGGCGGCAAGCAGGTGCTCCAGGGTGCCCACGCTCTCCGGGCCCAGGCCGATGGTGGTGGCGAGGCTGGTGTCGGTGACGTTCTCGGCCGAGGCGAGCACGGGCCTGGCGTCCGGGGAGTCGGTTCGCTGGAACCAGATGCCGGAGCCCACGGGCAGGGGGCTCAGGACGGCGTCCATGGTCTTCCCGCTGTGGAGGCCTATGCCGCTGATCCGGAGCCTCTGGCTGACTGTCTTCTGATACCGGTGCATTTCTTTGCCTGATGCCTTTCTTGCGGGAAGGAATCCCCGCCATCGCGCGTACGGTTAGAGCAAGAAAGGTGCCAAATCATAAATAAGCAATTTATTATATAATTTAGCTATAATACTGCATTATATTTGATAATTTAGACGATATTATAGTGGCGCAGCAAAACCGCGTGGCGGATTTTCCTCTTTCGCTGCCGTTTTACCTCCACAGCCGCGAAAGCGCGAAATTCGGACGGGCTGCAGCCGCTTCGCGGCGTAAGATCAGGCTTTGTGAAGTTTCTGTCCTGTCGGACGGGCTGTCCCCGCTGCTGAATCCCTCAACGATTCGTCAGAAAATTCAGATGCGACTGGAGCCGGCTTCAGGACGCCGGCGGTTTCGCGGGGCTCCCCCGGGGGCGGTCGAAGCGAAACCGAAAGGAAGTTTCAGGCAGATGCCCGAAAGCGCCGGGGGGGGCATCAGCGCGTCGTTCTCCGGAGCGTCAGACGTGTATCGGCCAGGCGGCGTTGCAGACCTGACAACGGGCCGCCGGGGTCCTGCGGTGAATTGCCTGCCGGGTGCCCTGCCGCAGAAGCCTGGGGCCCTCTCAGCCTCCGGCTGGGCGGCCGACCGGGGCAGTGATAAAGCCAAAGTCTCCAAAGTATATGTAATTTATTGATAATATGTCTTTTGATCCGATTGTGAGATATTTGCAGTATTTTTGATGTTGCCTTATTGTGGATGCATCTTGCCAGATTTAACTACATGGAGCTGCCGACATGTCCGGACAGGCTCAGCCATTCCCCCCTGTGCTCTCCGAGACTGCCCGATGCAGGCCTTTTGAGAGGTATTCATGGGGATCCTGAGTCTGAATGTTGCATATTGAGATTAATTTATTGATAATTATGCATATTTAAGTAATTTGGTCTTTCTTTTGGGGTTTTCTTAGTGCCTTATGATGGGAACATTCCTGTCTCAACCATGTCTGCCGGAATGTGCGGTCAGGTCCGCGTCACGGTCGGAGGTCCCTCGAAACTGCCTTGCAGCCACCCCCGGAGCCATGGACAGTCCCCGCACCTCGGGGCGATTCGGCCGATGCTTGAGGAGACTTCGCTTAATTTCAATTTAAATTTTGATAATACTGTATATTTGAAGCAAATCATGCTTCTTTCCGGCATTCATGGCGATGCCTTATGGAGTGTGGCTTCCATCCTTGACCGCACTATGCGCAACTGGACGATTCCCTCTGGCCCTGTTCACTTGAATAAGAATTTGCAGCAATGAGATTAATTTGTTGATTATCCCGCATACATGGGTAATTCAGCCATCTTTGTGCCATTCATGGCGCTGCCATATGGAAGGTTTCCGTTCCCCGGAACGCTGCCCCTGGCAGGCACGTTGTCCATGATGACACGGCCCGGGCATTCATGCCGGAGCCCTGAGGCCGGCATCTCACGTGAGTCCGAAACGGTTCGGTTGGAAAAATGAAGGATGATGTGAGGGTATTTGGATTATAATGTTGATAATTATACATATTAATGATAATTCAGATATCTTTTAAGCTTTCCGGACCTACCTTATGGCGGGTATATTCCTGCCGTAACCTCAATCCATGGCGTGGAGAGTATTCGTTTCGGGGTGCCGGCTAGCCGGTTTCAATAATTATTTATATTGTTTTGATAATGATGCTTTGTTCGCATAATTCAGCGTCTTTGTGTTACTCCTGCCAATCCGCAAAGGACATTCCTTCGGGGCCGTTACGCTGCGGGCGCAGAACTTCTAAACTCTTTCGCGCCTCCTCTCGGCTGCCTGTCGCTTCTCCCTCATTCCTGAGGACTTCGCCTGTCCGATCATTCCGACGGATGATGGTCGCTTCCTAAGGCCAGCTGTCCCGCAGCAGGGTCCGCCGTCGACCGCCGTGTCCAGCGCCCTCCGATTCTCCCCTGACCGCCGTTTCGGCGGCCGGTGATCCTTTGAACTGCAGTTTCCCGGCTCCCGGCTTTGTCCGGAACCGCCGGCGGCGGAAGCGGCGCGCCATGATCTGTGGTCTGCCGGGACCTTTCTTGCGCGGAAGGACGAGCTTCCGCCCCGGTCGCCTTCAGTCCGCTTCCCCGGCGGGCTCCAGGCCGTCCGCTGAGGCACTGGGCAAGAAGCTGTCGGAACACGCGCGAATGCCGCCATGACGGGCCGTCCGTCACGCGCTTGACGGGACGGGCTCCCGGCTGCCCCCCGTCAGCCGGGGCGCCTCCCGCTGCCGCAGGCGTTTCCGCCGGAATCAGCTTTGATTCCAGGCCCCGTTCTTGCTATAGTTTTACTGGCGGATTCGGTACCGCTCATGTCCGGCGGAGGTGACACAATGAGAAGACACGCTAAGGCCATCGGGATCGCCATTGCCCTTGCCCTGTGCTTGACGCTGGTTGCGCAGGACGCCGCTTTCGCCCAGCGGAACCGCGATGACAGGAGAGGCTCGGGCCGGAACGACCGGGAAAGGGACCGCCATGACCGCGACCGGGGCCGCCACGGGCGCCACGGCGGCGGAGTCACCTACGACCCCGACCACGGGACCTACGTGGACCAGTTCGGCCGCACCGTCTCGCCCAACGGCAACAGGCTGGACGCCTGGGGCAAGCCCATACCCGACTCCAGCAGGTCCTACCGGGATCCGCAGAGCCGCCGGGGCGACCTCTTGTACGACGGCATGATCATTTCCCCCAGGGCCGGCGTCGTCATCTCGCCCAGGACCGATCTTTCAACGTGGCCCCAGACTTCCCTGAGGTTCTCGTACGGTGCTCTGGGCGAGTACGTCCGCTGGCGGGGCGGGATCCGGGGCGCCTGGGGCAGGAGCGGCATCGAGGGAATGTTCACATACGTGGACGATCACCTCCGCGCCAGCCTCGCCGTGAACCCCAGGCTCACCAGGGCCGATCTCGACTACACGGCCGTGACGGTCATCAGGAGCTACGTGGACACCAACGTTGCCGCCCTGGCCGTCCAGGACGGTGAGTTCTACGTGCAGTACCGCACTCAGACCCAGGGCCGGACGAGCTCAGCCGACAGGGGCATGTACCGGACCTACGTGACCGAGACGGGAGCCGACAGCGCATTTTCGGCCGCAAACCCTGGAGGCGCGTCCTCCGGCCTTGCCCCCGGAACCCAGTCCGCCCAGTAGGCGGCAGGACGCCTGACGGGGGTCGGAACCGCCATCGAACGCTTTTTCCCCGCCCGGGTCCTTCGGCCGCACGGGCCGTGCTGAAGTTGTACAAATGTGATTGTACGTCTGCTTCCGGCAGTCCTTCCCTGGCGGCGCCGTTTCCGTACGGTGCAGTTTTTTCGTTTACTGGCCAGCGCGGGAGCTCCGCAGCCCTTCACATGACCCTTGAACCCGACAGGGGGGTCAGGGACGGAGGGAGGTCGGGGTTGGCTTAAGCAGGAGCCCGGTTCGGGAAGGGGCGAGTGCTTCCGGTTTTCCCGCACGGGGTCGGCGGCGATTGCTTCCGGTTTCACAGCTAGGGGCCGGCGGCAGATGGATCCGGGCATGCGGGCAACTTTCCGCGATTGGCTCATGTGCCCGCGCAGCAGAGAGGGACGGCGGGCAGGGACCGGGTCGGCAGGCCCGCCCCCGGCGGGTGTGATGCGGGGCACTGAAGCCTCAATTCGCCGTGGGAGGCCGCAGGTGCTGCAGTCAGGAGGTCACCGGACCGGGGGGAGAGACTGTCGGCACGTCTTTGCGAATAGCGGTTGTACGTGCAGGTGTACAGGTTTCCGGCACCGCCGGCGCTGGGCCGGTCATCTGGCGCGGGCAGTCAGGGCGGATGTCCGCAGGCATCCGGCCCGTGCACGGACGGGCCGCAGGTTCGGCTCATGGCGCTCGGTCCTGCCGGTGAGTCCCGCACGGCGGAACAGGGATGTCTTCCTCGGTAGGGGTAGTGCTCGGGAAGCTTGTCCGGAAACGGCTCGGACGCCGTTCTGATTCGGCATCCGTCGCCGACCAGCCGATGCGGGGGGACAGGAAGGACGTTTGCGGGTTTCGCGCGGAGGTTCTTTCCATTCTTCCCCGTCGGTGCCGGTGGTCGGGGTGTCCCCTACTGCCCCCGGGAGACTTCTTCTATCCATGTAATGCTGTCCTGGAGATGTTCTCCCGAAGGCAACGGAGCTTCGGACAGGACTTGGGTGAAGCGTGGACCGGAGCCGTTCGCATGGCGGACAAGACACCTGTTCGGGTTGCGGGAAAAGCGATGGTGCCGCTTCTGTGATTGTTGAGGTTGTCGGCCGCGGCACGTCGAGCCGGGACGGCGTCCGGCTCGCGGCATCGACAGATTGTGCCCTGCTTGCTTGGATCCGCTATGCCGTCACGCAGGCGAAGACTCCCCGCATCGAAGTGTACATGTCGGCCATGCAGTTGTACGGCAGGTTCCCGGATGCTCGCCGCGTTCCGGAAGCCTCCGCTCGGCACGCGTCCGCGCCGGGCTCCTTTTCCCCTGTGCCGCCGGACGAGATCGTGTTTCTCGCCGGGCCAGCTCCGGGTTCCTGCCTGGAGCCAGTTCCCGTTCCCGGCGGCCGGTCCGAACCGTTCGCGCCGATGTCCCCCCTGCCGCATCCGCAGCGTTTCCGCTGGACCCGCGCGTCCGGGATCCCGCTCTCCCGTTCCGCCGTGCCCTCCGGCGAGGATGCCTCCCTGTTGTCTCCTGCCGCGTTAGAAGCTATTATTGATGTGCGTACCCTCTTCCGGACCGCAGGACCGCTCCGCTCCGCCGAAGTGCCTCAAGCTCCGGGCCTCGGGGCAGCTCCGCCCCGCCGAGTGACTCACGCTCGGGGCCTGGGCCT
>JAISEQ010000347.1 GCA_031264045.1 Deltaproteobacteria bacterium | reverse complement strand
CGCCCTCCCGCCCGAGGAGGACCGCCGGGGGACGGTTCCCCGTCTCCGGCCGGCCCCGGCGGCATCGGGCCCTCAGTCCTCCGGACCTTCCCCCCTGCCCAGGAGCCTCCTCTTCAGGAACGTCCCCAGGGCCAGCCGCCAGGCCGCGAGCGTCGCGAGGTTCGCCACCACGACGGCCGTCCTGAGCTTCTGGGCGACCAGGCCCGCCCACAGGACGAAGAGCACCGCCATGGCGCCGGCGACGACGAGCTCCCTCCTGCGGGCGAACAGCCTCCCGGCGGCGAGTATCGCCGCGGACCAGAAGAGCACGACGACCGCGAGCCCCAGGGCCGCCCCGAACGCGAAGATCCCGTTCCCGGCGAACACGCGGCGGGACCCGGCCCCGGCGATGCCGTAGGCCTCCTCGAAGGTGGGCATGAGGCCGCCGCCCTCCACGGACAGGCAGGCCCACAGGACCCAGAGGCAGCCGAGCAGGAGGGGGCCCCAGTTCCCGGCCCAGGCCCAGCGGCCCCGGAAGGGCCTGACGCCCCTGGCGCCCTCCCGCTCCTCGCGGTCGCGGATCGCGCGCTCCATGTGGAAGCCCGCGGGCCACAGGCGTCCGGGACGGTCCGCTATGAGCCTGAACTGGAAATAGCGGGTCCACTCCTCCAGCGTGAGCGGCGAGAGCCAGACCTCCCGGCCCCCGACCGAGGCCTTCCTGCGGCGGTAGAAGATCTGCGGGCCCCCCGCACCCTCCCGCATGAGATCGGCCGCCCTGACCAGGCCCTCGGCCGCCAGGCGGTAGCCCGGGCTCCCCCCCGCGAGCCCGCGGAAGATCTCCTCGGGCACGGGGAAGCGGGCGGGGACGTTCGCCTCGTACCATGCCCACGACACCGGGGGGACGCCGGAGGCCAGGACCCTCCCGAGGCAGGCCTCGGGGGACGGCGTCTCCAGGGAGAGCCCCCAGACGTATTCCTCCGGAAACCTCGCCGCCGCGAGGGCGGAGGCGTAGAGGCCCCGGAGGGCCGCCCCGCTCTCCCCGGCCGGGAGGCCGGGGGCCGGGTCCCCGGCCCCGCCCCGCGGGGGCCATTCGACCGTGGGCTCGCGGGCGAGGCCCCTGTGCGGAGTCCCCCCCGGACGGGTCTCCAGGAGGACCTTCAGGAGCGCGGGCATCGCCCGCCCCCGGCGCTCCGCCGCCCGCGGGAGGCGCTCCAGGGCGCCCTCCACGAGCTCGGAGGCTATGCGCTCCCGCGCGGGGGAGTTGGCGTCCGACGTCAGGATCTCGCCCATGAGCTCCGGGGAGAGCCTCTCCCCGCGCCAGACGTGGCCGAGCTCCGGGCGGAAGAGGAGCAGGAACGAGTAGAGCGCCTCGTCGGGGCCGGCCGCCTCCGGATCCTCCATGGAGACCGCCTCGTCGTAGGCGCGGTTCTCCTCCAGCCAGTCGCGGACCCGTCCCCGGGACAGGGCGGCGGCCGCGGCGTCCCAGGCGGCCGGCGACGCCGCGAAGGCCTCGGCCAGGGCCTGCGGGGTCCGGCAGGGCCGGTCCATGAAGACGAAGGGCCTGTCGAAGCCCCCCTCCCCCCCCCGCGCGGAGAGCGCCAGATCCCCCTCGTAGTGGACGGGCACGTCCCGGCGGCCGGAAAGCCAGGCCCTCACCTCGCCCTCCCCCCAGCGCCTCCGGTCGTCCCGGGTCAGGAGGCCCTTCAGGAGGCGCTCGGCGCGGGGGTCCAGGCCCTCGGGGACGCGGACGCCCCGCGAGCCTATCTCGCGCATGACCATGTTCAGGGGGAGCCCCGCCAGGGGATGGCGGCCCGCGGCGCATTCCAGCAGGACCACGCCCAGGCTCCACCAGTCGCCGGCCGGTCCCGCGAAGCCCGCGAAGGACTCGGGCGGGCTGTAGAGGGGGGTGGCGGCGGTTCGCGTCTCCCTCGGGGAGCCGGAGGGGTCCGCGGCGGAGGATATCCCGAAGTCGGCCAGGGCCACGCGCAGGGGCGAGCGGGAACGCAGGAGTATGTTGTCGGGCTTGATGTCGCGGTGCACGAGGCCTTCCCTGTGGATCATGGCCACCGCCCCGGAGAGCTGCAGGGCCAGTTCCCCGAACTCCCGCGGGGAGATGGCCCTGCCCCCGGCCCAGGCGTCCAGGTCCCCTTCGGGCAGGTACTCCTGGATCTCGTAGAAGCGCCCCGTCGCCCCGTCGCGGCCCGCCTCGTAGGTGTTCACCACGAAAGGCGACCTCCTCCGCGAGAGGCCCACAAGCTTCTCCATGACCCCCGGGGCGGGCTCCCTGCCCTCGCGGTAGAGCCGGAGCACGTACTCCCGGCCCTCCCCGTCCCGGATGGCCATTATGTCCGCCTCCCCGCCCTCCGAGGACAGGAGCCTCTCCACGGGGTATCCCCGGAAGCTCCCCGCGCCGAAGGGAACTGCGCCGCCCCGGATGCCGGGGACGGCGCCGCCGTACGGATGCCCCCGGTCGGAGACGGTTCGTCCGGCGGATAAGGCGTCCCGTCCAGGCTGGGGACGGTCGACCTCGGTAAGGCCGGCGGCCCCGGCGCCCCCCTCCGGCGGCGGGCGGTCCAGGACGGTGCGGCCCGCTGGGCCGGCGCCCCCCTCCGGCAGGGGGCGGTCGACTGCGGTGCGGCCCCCGGGGCAGACTCCCCCCTCCGGCAGGGGGCGGTCGACTGCGGTGCGGCCCGCAGGGGCCGCCGATCCGGACGGGGGCGGTCCGGAGGCTCCGGGATCCGCCTCCGCCCCCGACGGGCCGCCTCCTCCCGGGGCCGGCGGACCCGGACGGCTGCCCGGGCCGCCGGGAGCTCCCCCGCATTCAGGTCCGGCCGTTCCTCCCGGCGCTCCCGGAGCGGCTCCCCGTCCGAAGGTGGCGGAATCCGCGACGGTCCGCGCCGCAGGGCTGGATCCCGGGTCCGCGGGCGGGAGATCGCCTCCGGGGAAGGCGCTTCCTCCGGGATCCGGAGGTCTGTTGCTTGAAGCGGACATTTCGGGAACGGCTCCTGGAAACGGCGGCGGGGAAGGGGGTCAGCGGCGCGGGGACGTCCCCGGCCGGGGCTCCCGAGGGACCGGAGGCGACACGCGGGCGCCGGGCCCGGCTTCCGGGGGATGCCGGCGCCCGGAGGGGACTGCCGACAGGGACGGAGGGGGTCTTCCGGGAATCCGGCGCGGCGTCTCCGGGGGAGAGTATATCACGGAGACGGAGCCCGCAGTCCCGGAACGGCGGGGCGGGACGCGGAAGGAGGGAGGGGAAGGCCGGGGAGGGGCGGACGGGATCTTCGGGCCCCGCACCCCCCGCCGCGTCACTCCGCGCGGCCGAAGCGCGGTCGGGGTCCGGAATTCCAGTTTCGGAGAAACCCCGACAGCGGCATGGCATGCGCCAAAGCCGAAACGCTACTCTTTTCCGGACATTCGTCGGGGATCGCCTCGGGTTCATGCGCGGCAGATCTCACATGCGCCCTGCCCCCGCCGCGGCCGAGGACTGTCCCAGGCCGCAGGCGATCGGGCCTGGTTCCGGGCTCCGGAGCCGCGAGGCAAGCCCGGGAGGCGCAACCGCAGGGCGGCGGAGGAGCGTCCGGTGTCCGGAAGAAGTTTCAGCATCTCCGGAAGGCCTTGGCCGGGCCGGGGCAGGCGGGAAGGCCGGCTTCACGGCGGAACCCCTGCGCGGTGCGGGACGCGAAGCGGAACGGAGGGGAGCAGGGTTTAAAGCTGAACGCAGGGGAGAGTTGAGCGGAGCCGAACGGGTGGGGTGAGACGGGTGAAGCGGAACGGAGGTGGCGAGGCGGACCGGACCCGTGACCGGGGTCCTGAAGGCAGGGCCGCGCCGGGACGGCGGCAGGCCCGGCCCCCCGGGAGGAATTGCGGGAGCGCGGGAACTCCGGGCCTTCCGGGATCCGCGTGATTTTTTCCACCTCAGGGTGCCGTTCCGTGATATCCTGCCCCATGCCTCGGATTTTCCGGCCGTTGCTCCCTCCAGCTCCTGCAGGTTCGCCCCGCTCCTACGCAGCCCCCCCCTCGGGC
>JAISEQ010000307.1 GCA_031264045.1 Deltaproteobacteria bacterium | reverse complement strand
CAGGGACACGTTCCGACTGGACTCCCGGACCGGCGGCAGGGACACGTTCCGCCTGGACGCCCGGACCGCCGGCAGGGACGCATTCCGCCTGGACGCCCGGACCGGCGGCATGGACACCTTCCGCCTGGACTCCCGGACCGGCGCCAGGGACGCATTCCGCCTGGACGCCCGTACCGGCGGCAGGGACCCTTTCCGCCTGGACGCCCGGACCGGCGGCAGGGACACGTTCCGACTGGACGCCCGGACCGCCGGCAGGGACGCTTTCCGCCTGGACGCCCGGACCGGCGGCAAGGACACGTTCCGCCTGGCAGCCCGGACCGGCTGCAGGTACTCGTTCCGCCTGGACTCCCGGACCGGCGGCAGGGACACGTTCCGACAGGACGCCCGGACCGGTGGCATGGACACGTTCTGCCTGGACGCCCGGATCGACGGCAGGGACGCATTCCGCCTGGACGCCCGGACCGGCGGCAGGGACGCATTCCGCCTGGACGCCCGGACCGGCGGCAGGGAAATCCACAACACGGACGGCAAGACCGCCTGTGAGGACCTCAGCGGCCCGGACTCGCCGCTCGCCAGGAAATGGTACCGGCGGCCCGGGCAGTCCGTCCGCCAGGGCGGAGACCGGCGGCCCGGGCAGTCCGTCAGCCAGGGCGGGTACCGGCGACCCGGGCAGTCCGTCAGCCAGGCGGGCTCCGGCAGACCGGGCAGTCCGTCTGCCAAGGCGGGCTACGGCAGACCTGACAGTCCGTCCGCCAGGGCAGGCTCCGGCAGACCGGGCAGTCCGTCCGCCAGGGCAGGCTCCGGCAGACCGGGCAGTCCGTCTGCCAAGGCGGGCTACGGCAAACCTGAAAGACCGTCTGCCAGGGCGGGCTCCGGCAACCCGAGCGGGCACCGGCGGCCCGGGCAACCTGCCCGCCAGAAAAGACTTCACCTGATCGGACGCCAGACACAGACTGGAAGCATAAACCGCCCCGAGCGGAGTGCTCTAGCGGTACGGCGGTTCGGACCCGGACTCCAGCCATGCCATGAGCCTCGGGGAGGGGATCGCGGGGACATGCCATCGCGACTCATGGCGGGCGGTCGTCAACGGGGCCGAGGAATCCGGCAAGGGGACCCTCAGCCTCATGGCGTATCTGGCGGCACGGACCTTTCCGGCGGGACGAGCCGCGCTCTGGAGACCGCCCGCGTGCTGGAAGGTCCGCTGGGACAGGCTAGAGTTGCCTTGCCTTGCGCTGGCCGCGCATTGGACGACGTCCTCGAAAAGGAAGCGGCAAGGCTCCTCGAAAGGTGTCTGCCCGGCCCGCCTCCCTTTGGAAAGGGACTGGCCCGCTGCCAAAGGGAGACTGTGCGCCGCACCCGAAATCACCGAAGCCAGCGCGGAAAGGCTTTGCCGCGGGGGGAACCTGGACTCCGACAGGACGGGTGCGCTTATCCTATCGTGCGATGCGCCCGGAGCAGAGGAAACAAGGCGTGAGTCCGTTTCGAGGTCAAGGACGCATGCCCCGGTCGAAGACATCAACAACGGGAAGGCCCTGGGCACGGACGCGGAACCAGGCGCCGGACATGCGTTCGAGTGCATGGAGCCCGCCGCCGTTCAAACGGTTACGGACGACTTTCGCCCGACAGCGACGACCGTAGGCTCAGCCATGCAAGAGGCGGCGACCGCAGGGTCCAGCATGTCGCTAGTCGGGGTCACGGTCCCGCCCCGAACACGGCGACTGATCACTCGGCGATCAACGCTCGATCGAAGCCGAAGCCCGAGCCCGAAGCGGCACCCGTGACGCGGAAGTCCGCTCCCGCGCCACTGAAACGGTCCGGGGACGGAGGGTCCGCGGCTGAGACGAACGGAACTTCCCCCAGGCTCAATTTCAGGTTGGTCATGGCCGCGGACGAACCCGAGCCGGTGAGCCTCGGGCCGACCCCTGGCTAATTCCTCATCGAAGGCGAGAGCGCCGGAACAGTCTTCACGCGAAACCATTTCAGCGTCTTGGCCTTGAAGGGCTCGAGAGCGCCGGAACGGGCGGTCGTGATCCCCTGTGACAGGGCGGTGCGGAGTTCTGAGGCGCCCCCCCCTCCCGCAGGCGGGATCCGCTTCGCCCCATCGCTCAACGCGTAGGATCGCGATGCCATATGGCGCCTTGCCGGGGCGAAGGCGAAGGGAAGCGCGGCGGGAGTCCCGGTCGGAAAGGCTTCCGCGCTGGCGGCCGCGCACTGGCACGGGCACGGGCACGGCCCAGGCGTCCCGTGAAATCGGCGTCCGGCATGGCAGGATTCTCCCGCCGGAACCCTCCGAGATGTCCCGCAGAACCACAAAGGCCCCGACCTGATAGGCGGCGCCGGGCGCGGTAGGGACCGATCCGCCTTGAAGGCACAGCCTCCCTGCAGGACCAGTCGCCCTGCGGGAACAGCCTCCCCGCGACTGCCGTACGGCGGAACACCGGCTCGCGGGTGCCGTCAGGCGGATGGCACCCGCCGCTAATCAAGATTCCACTGCAAAAACCCCCTCCCTCACCTCCTGGCAGTCATTTGAGGGCCGAGTATCTGGGTAAAGGGTGCGCAGATGTGCGGTGGTTTAAGGCTTTAGCGCCAGGATGCCAATGCGATGGCCCCATGAAGTTCCGCTTCCCTGTCGAGGTGGAGGGTTTTTGCAGTGGAATCAATCAAGAAGACGGCGGTTCGCCCGCACCGTCGGGAGCCAGGAAGCGGGCCGCAACCTCGTCCCTGCCCCGGACGGCCAGGGCCAGGCAAATTATCTCGCTGGCGGCGAGCCTGAAGGACCCGGCGTAACGTTTTTCCCTTATGGCATTCTCGGCCCTGTCGAGAGCCGAGGCAAGCTCCCTGGCCGCGCGATCCTTGTCGCCGTCGCCTCCCTGGCCGATTTTCTCTTCCGCCTTGACGTATTTCACCTCGATCACGACGCGGACCTTGCCATCGAGGAAAATGGCCATGTCGGCATCGCCCCTGGATCCCCCCTCCTCGCTTCTGGCCTCAAGCCCGGCGGCGACGAAGGACGCCTGAAACATGGAATGGTAAAAGCTTTCGTCCGACTTGTGGTGCATGTGAACGATTGTGTGAAGAAGGTCTCGGAGCGTCTCCCCCATTTTCTCCGAGTCCTTTTCCAGAAGGGCGCTTCTCAGGTTCTTGGCGAAGATTCCAAAATATTCGTTCCTCAGGCCGAAAGCCCCCTTAAAAATGGAAGACTTGTAATGCGCCCGCACTTCCTGATTGGGATTCCTGAACGTGAACGCCTCTTCCAGGATGGGTTCGCCTTCGGCTCCCTTTTCGCCGGTTTCTTTGAGCTCTTCCTCATCGATTGTCAAATAACCGCCGTGAAAGAGGAGAGGGACGGCCTCAAGTGTCCCGAGATCGACTCTCCTGACATTCATGGAAAAAAGACTGTCCAGACTTGGCTGGACGAACTCCAAGGGTCGTTCCCTAACAAGAGCCATCAGATGTGAGGGATGTCCCGACAAGGGCCAATACCCGCGAAGATTTCTATCTTTGAAAAAATAAAGTATCGAGTATGGGTTCAAGACATGTTCGGAACCTAACCAGTTGTATCCGTCATACCATTTCAGGATCTCCGCCTTCAGCGCTTCCCTGTCGGCACTCTGCCGGATTTGCCCCTTGGATTTCAGCTTGTCGAGCATTTCGTCGAACCTGTCCCCGAAAAGGCTTTCGAGCTCCGAAACCGGAAAGCCGCAGATTCCGGAAAATTCCGGATCCAACGAAATATCCATGAAGTTGTTCGCTCCAAAGTCCAAGTCGGTCATGGCAAACCTGGTGATGCCGGTGACGAAGGCGAAACGAATATAATCCACGTGAGTCTTCAGGGCAGTGTAAAAGCCATGCAGGACATCGCGGTTGTCACCGGCAAGGTTCCGGTCGGATATATGCATGGTAACCGGAGCATCGTACTCGTCGATCAGGATGACCGCGCCGACTCCGTACTTTTTGTAGAGACTCTCCAAAAGCTCGTTCAACATCTCATCGAAAGAGGGGGAGGATATAGTCACATCCTCATTTTTTGCCGCCTTAATCAATTCACGCTTGATCCTGTCAACCAGGTCTTGACCGGTCTTGATTTCGGCAAAGGTCATGTTGAATCTGAGGACCGGATGCCTTTCAAATGCGCACCTGTTTTTTTTGCCGATCCACAGGCCATCGAAAAGCTCCCGGTTGCCCCGGAAGAGTTCCTCGATGGTTTTGATCAGGAGCGTCTTGCCGAACCGTCTGGGCCGGGACAGAAAACAGCACGTGTACGAATCAATCATCTTGTGGATATATTCCGTCTTATCGGAATAAAGATAATTTCCCTCTATGATTTTCCGGAAGGGCTCATCGGAAAGAGGTAGTTTTCTAAGTTCCTTGTTCACTTTGCGAAGCTCCATTTCCTCAGGGGAGGCTAGGGAACATCCTTGGGCGCCATAAGACATCGCAGGCAAGACGACCGACGGTCCAGATAAAAACTCAGACTGTTATATCATAAAATATGGCTTCCGCAACTATATCATTAAGATATGGCCACCTCAACGGTCATCAGGGCATCAGAACGTCAATTTGCCCCTTGGGCTACCCCACGGAATGCGGCCACTGCGCGCCACCCCCAATCCGTAAGGCGAACCGAGTACCGGAGGCCTCCTGCGGAATAACCGAGCTGTCGGAGATGTCAGGCGCGACCCGAGCATTGGCCACACGTCGTGCGGCGTCCGCCGGCAAGGGGGCGTCAAGGCGCCTCGTGGGGCATCTTCCAGGCCCGTCTTCTCCGGAAAGGTACAGGCCTGCGGCAAGGTAGACTGTTCGCCGCGGCCAAGATAACCGAAGCCGCGCTGACAGGCTTCACACGAGGAGGCCCTGAACATCGCCGGGACGGGTGCGGTAATCCTCTCGTTCGATGCGCCCGGAACCCTGGCAAGAACACAGGTGTCCTGTACAAGAAAGCAGGTGTCCTGTACAAGAAAGCAGCTCCCGACCGGGGACACCGCTCCACGGATGGCCCAGTGCGGGAACTCGGGGCCAGGGACCGGTCAGACGGAACTTAACCTCCTCGGACGCGGGCCCCTCACCGCAGGCGGGCTCCGCTTCGACCCATCGCTCAACGAGGAGGATCGCGAGGCCCCACATGCCGCCTGGGCTGGGTGACGGCATCGGGAAACACCGCAGGACTCTCGACAGGAAAGGCATCCGCGATGCCGTTCGCGCCGAGGTGTCGGCGCGAACGTCAAGGGAAATCGGCGTCAGCGTGGCAGGATGCGCCCGCCGAAACCCTTCGAGATGTCCAGCGGAACCGGAAAGACTCCAAGGCCGAATAGGCGGCACCGGTCGCGGCGTTAACGCTCCGCCCTGCGGGCACAGCCTCCCCGCGACTGCCGTGCGGCGGCGGGAGACGGAAGACCAGTTCGCGGGGACGGGCCAACGGCTGGCGCCAGGCAGGGGACCACCCGACGGGTTGCTCGAGCAACGACTCAGGAAGACGGCAGGTCGTCCGCTCGGTCAGGAGTCATGAAACGCGCCGCTACCTCGTCTCTGCCTCGGACTGCCAGGGCCAGGCATATCGTCTCGCTGGCGGAGAAGCTGAAAGACCCTACGGAATTTTTATCCCTTATGGCATTCTCGGCATGTTCGAGAGCGGAGACAAGCTCCCTTGCCGCGCGGCCCTCATCGTCATCGCCTCCTTTGTCTCCTTCGGCGTTCACATCAACGTGTTTCACCTCGAACACCACGCGGACCTTGCCATCGATGTAAAATGGTATGTCGGCATCGCTCCAGAATCCACACGGCTCGCCTCTGGCCTCAAGCCCGGCGGCGACAAAGACAGCCTGAAATACGGAACGGTAATGGCTTTCGTCCTGTCTGAAGCGTATGTTGACGATTCCGGAAAGAAGGTCGCCGAGCGACTCCGCCATTTTTCCGGAATCCTTTTGCAGGAGGGAGCTTCTCAGGTCAACCGCGAAACGGGCGATATATCCGTCTTTGAGGCCGAAAGCCCGTTCTAAAAGAGAACGTTTGTAATGCGCCCCCACTTCGACATTGGGATTCCTGAACGTGAACGCCTCTACCAGGATGGGTTCGCCTTCATCGTCCTTTTCCCCTGAGTCTTTTAGCACTTCCTTGTCGATAGCCAAATAACCGCTGTGGTATAGGAGGGGGACGACAGAATGTCTCCCAAGACTGAATGTCCTGATAGAATATCCCGAACAACTGTCCAAACTCGGCTGAACGTACTTAAAGGGACGTTCCCCCACAAGTTCCGTGAGATATGACGGCTGACGTGAATATGGCCAATAGGCGCGGAATTTGCTCTCGTTGAAAAAATTGAGAACCGAGTATGGGTTCAGGACCTTTTCGGGGCCCAACCAGTCATAGCCGCCATACCATTCAAGGATCTTCGCTTTCAGGGCTCCGCCATCGGCACCCTGTTCGATTTGCCCCTCGGATTTCAGCCTGTCGAGCGTCTCGTCGAACCTGTCCGCGAAAAGGCTTTCGAGCTCGGAGACGGGAAAGCCGCAGATTCCGGCGTAATCTGACCGTAGCGAGATGTCAAGGAAGTTGTTCCCTCCTATGTCCAAGGCGGTCGCGGCGAATCTGGTGACACCCGTGACGAAGGCAAAGCGGATGTGGCGGATGTGTTTTTTCAGCGTCATATAAAAATCATGCAGGACACCGCAGTTGTCCCAGGCCAATTCCTGGTTGGATATGTGCATGGCCGCCGGGGCATCGTACTCGTCGATCAGGACGACCGCTCCGACCCCGAATTTTTCATTGACGCCTCTCAGAAGTTGCCCCAGCATCATTTCATAGGAATTAGAGGTGATTTCCACGCCCTCGATTTTTGCACATTTCTCAAATCATCCTTGATGTTGTCTATAAGGTCTTTCTCGGTGGAAATTCCCTCATATGCCATGTTGAATCTCAGCACCGGGTGCCTTGCGAACCCGTATGGGCTGTCGGTGCTGATCCATAGGCTATCGAAAAGCTCCCCGTTGCCACGGAACAGCTCGTCGAGCGTATCAAGCAGGAGAGTCTTGCCGAATCTCATGGGCCGAGTCAGGTAACAGCACATGTAATGTTCGATCATCTTGTGGATGAATTTGGTCTTATCGGCGTAAAGAAAGTTCCCCTGTATGATTTCTCTAAAGGAAACTCCGGAAAGCGGCAGTATTTTCGGTTCAATTTTCACTACATTTATCTCCAGTATATCAGCTGAAGGACTGGAAATTTACCATCAGCGGCGTAAGGCATTGTAGGCAGATGCCGGCCGATGCGAATATCCCGGGAAATGACTATATCAAAAAAATGCCACCCCAACAAGCCAACGGTCGTCACATCATCCAAAAAAATTCCGGCCGTGCAGTTCATTGACGCAATGCAGTTCCAGGAGGCAATGCAGAGAAGTAAAATCGGAACAATCTCCTTTCTATGACAGGAGCAGGGGGAACAGGGAAATTTATAGGTACAACCTTCTGGAAAGTTAAAAAATCGAAAGGAAATAGTTT
>JAISEQ010000294.1 GCA_031264045.1 Deltaproteobacteria bacterium | reverse complement strand
TCATCGGCTAGGAAGCCGCTTGCGGGAAATCCGCACGAGCGGTTTGGCGGGGGGGAACTGGAAACGGCGCCGCATAAGGAGAAGTCCGCGCCAGTTCCCTACCCTATTCTCTCTCTCTCATAACGGTGACGCCCATCTTCGCCTGATTCCGGACAACGTCCTTTCTTTACCCCGCCTTTCTTGCCGGAACCTGTCCGGTTCCGATGCGGGAAGCCTTTACAGCCGCGATCTGGGCAACCGGTCGGGCCTTGACAGCAGAAACCGAAGTTCCGTCTGCCTGAACCGCTTGTGGTTCAGAGCCAGGCGGTTTTTTTTTGCCTCGGATCGGGTTTCGATCCGATCGCGGGATGACGTTTGGGACATCGTGCCGGGGGGAGTTGAGGGTCAGCCGCTTTCCGGCTTGTCTGTCAGGGGAAAGCCGGTCCGGTTCGGAGATTTCGCCATGGTTGCATCCTTGTCTTTCAAAACTCCGTCCCTCATGTTCGGTCAAAATCCACTCGTTTCCGGTCAGAACCAATTCGTTGCCGCGGATGATCTCGAATCGACAGACCGGAGTTTCAATAATTGGTGAGAAGCAGGAACTATTATTGATATTTCCGGAGGTTCATGAAGATTTCCGACGGAAATGAAGGCTTGGAAAAGGAGAAACCGATGAAATCCCTAGGCATGCGAATCTTACTGCTGATCATGGTCGCCAGCGTTTCCATGATTCGAGCAGAAGCGAGTTTCGGGGCCGATAAGATCTACAGTAGCCCCGGCACGCCAATTAACGAGAACTCCACTGTCAGCGTCAACTATCCCGATAAGGTGGAAATACTGAGGGGAACGGTGGTTAATCTGAATGCCGCCATGAACATACTGGGCACACCGGACTCGCACAAAGCCCTGTATGTCCTGGAGGGATCAACCCTCAACGTCGCGGCAGGCCAGACTATTACCTCCGTTGGAGAAGTTCAACTGGAAGGCGGACCTAACGGCCAGACCACCACCTTGGTTCTGAACAACGGCAGTCGAATTCAAATTAACGGCACCGGAACCAAGGAAGAGGGATACTTCGGGCTGGGAATAAGAGATCGGAACAGTACTAACGGCGATAGCGGGCGTTACCTGACCGCCGGTTACGATAACCGGGGCAAGGCCAGAGTCGTTATTAACGGTACCGTCACCATTGACGCTAACGAAACCTTTGAGATAGAAAGAGACGGTGAACTTGAGATATCTGCCGGAAGTTCCTTGACAGTTTTGGCAAATACGCCCTGGGCGCCAAGCAGCAATGTCGGCGGATTGTTCCTGATGGGAGAGTATGAGAATTTTGGTGGCTGGTCCAATTGGTCAAATAATGTTTCTTGGACAGATTATGATGGAAATTTTTTGGGAACAGATACAATTACAGGACGTTTGGAAGGAGGAAAAATTTCAATCGGTGCCGGAGGTTCTCTTTCGATTACTTCTCCTATAGTCATGTTCGGACCATCCTCCGTCTTTGAAATGGCTGGCAACAGTTCGCTCACCGTCAACGGGGCTCTCTATCTGAATCGGGGTCAGATAAATAAGACCGGGGCTCCGTTAAAACTGGAGACCCTGTCGGCTACAAACCTGTTCCTCAACGGTGGAGTTTACGAGTTTGTTAAGCCGGTCACTGTGAACGGTGAAATTCAGATATATGACAGTAAAATTATAATCGATACCAGTTTTTCCAATACCGCTTCGGCATCGGATATTGGAGTTGTGACATCGGATATTGTCATGGCACCGAATAGTTCACTGAATTTGAGCGGTGAACTTAACCTCAGCGGAGGCGACACGCCCCTGACGCACGGAAATATTTCCCACACTCATTCGAACATCTACATGTCATCTGGGAGCAAGATAAGCTCACCGATTTTCGCGAATATCGGAAGCGGTCTGGTCTTGGGTTCGGCATACCGCTCGTTTTCCAAGGGCAATCTGATCGTGGATACAGCCGGCGGCAGTCCGGCGGTGCTGGATATAGCTTATATCACGCATGTGGAGAACGGCCAGATCCTGATCATGGAAAACTCCGCGCTCAACATGAATTTTGACGTAAGCGGTGCCATGAATACGCACGGGGCGTTATTGGTTGGAGATGTCGACCGCGATGATTTTACGGTCGCGATGGATTTCCGTGATAAATACAACAATCCGATTACGCCTCACCCGGTCGATCCAGACTCGATTTATCACGACGGCCAGATAGTTATGAGACCCGGGAGCACCCTGAACGTCGACGGCAGGGCATTCTTCGGAAATAAGAGTAACGTGAACGTCGGTCTCAACACTTTGAACATTACCGGTGACACCTGGTTCAAAAACGGATCCAGCTACACCCTGCAGCGGACCGCTTCCGCTACCGGCAAGATCACCATAGGCGGAGTGACGCATATCGATGATGACGTCAAGCTGACTATTACAGGTTCAAACGTCGTCAATGCCAGCAACAGCGTTATCCTGACCAGTGCCGGAGGTTTTGCCGACAGCAACGTGTTCGTGAATGCGCTATATGAATTGGAGAAAACAACAAATGACATCAGAGTCGGCGAATATAAAGGCTCCAGCTCGATTATAAACCAGGCCGGAGGAAGGTCGGGAGGCGGTTCAAGTCCCAATCTCGGTCATATCGCTGCCCTGGTCGACAGCATATTGTCATCTTCAGATAATTTGATGGTTCAGGGGAAGCTTATTGATACTCTGTTCGCCATAGAGAATCTGTACGACGGGGGCCATGGTTCTGAGGCCGACAAGGCCGTGCGGCAGCTTATAGGAGAAGATGCCCTAACTGCCATTCACGCGAACATAGAAAACGTTCATCAGGTCCGTTCGGCCTTGGGCAGGAGAATGAGTTCGATACGTAACGTTTCCGCCCCGCCTTCATCAGGGTCCGAAGACGCCTTTTCCCGCGTATGGGCCGCAGGTTTCGGCTCCTGGGCGAAGCAGAAGGACGCCGATGGGCTTTTCGGATACAAGTACCGTACCGCCGGCGTAATTCTGGGATTTGACTACAAGGTGGCGGCCGTTCCGGGGCTCACTCTGGGCATCAACGGCTCGTTGTCCAGAGGAAAAATGGAGAATAACGACCATTACAGCGATACCGACATAGATTCGTACGGGATTGGAATCTACGGCATGTATGAAGCCGCGAACGGTTTTTTCGCTGAGGCCAATATCGGTTTCGGCTGGTCGGAAAACGACCTTGAAACGGTTTCCGTACTCACAGGTTCAAAAAGAAAAGCCGACTTCGACAGCAAGACGTTTCAGGCCGGCGTGAATTTGGGATACACCTTCATGCTTGCCGACAATGTCAGCCTGATCCCCACCGCAGGTCTGCAGTATATCCGGGTCAAGCAGGACGGATGGCGGGAAAGGCTTTCCGATCCGAACCTGCCGGACATACCTGCCCACTGGTTCGGGGACAGCAAGCAGGACTTCCTGGAAATCCCCGTGTCCCTGAAGCTGGAATCGACCCATCAGGTGGGTTCGGTGACCATCTCTCCGGAAGTTCACGCTGGGGTAATTTTTACGGCAAACGATCCCAAGTCCAGCATGAGGATGGGCTTCGTCGGATCTGACAGATCGGTCAGCCTGACCGGTGTGGATTCGGGAAAGAACAGGTTCCAGGGCGGAACCAGCGTCAAGATACAGGCGAACGACCTGGTGGATATCTTCGCCAGTTACGAGCTGGAGACGCGGAGCAAATATACTTCCCATTACGGTCATTTAGGCATAGGATTCTCCTTCTAAGCCATCTTTATTTTAATTTGTATAATTATTCGGGCACCGGGAAGTCTCAGTCTTCCCGGTGCCTTTTTATATCCGTTTCATGAGGAATCAGATTTCAGGAAATAATTTTCATAATTGAAATTGATGGGTGTCAGATAATATGTATAGAATCCATGAGAAAAATATATTTCCGTAGAGGTCGCGGGGGGGGCAGGTCAGCGAATCCCGGGAAACCTTGCGCCTCGGGAAGCTCTCCCCGGACCAGGGATCCTGCCCGGATCCGGTGCGGGAGGGGGTCCAGGGATTGTCGCGTCACCTCGGTCGCCGCTCCCTTCCGGCCTGACCGCCGCGAGACGGCCCCACCTCCATCCAGCCGTTAAGAAGATTCAGCACGGCTTTCTCCGCGCAATGCCGTTCGGTACGGTTCACCGCGTCACAGGCGTCATTCTGGGAACTCTTGCCGCCCGTCCGGGCTCGCAGGTCCAAGCGCCGCCCCCGGACGTGAGCTGGCGGAATGGTCCCGGCCTTCATGTCGAACAGTCCCCCGTTGCCGCCCGGTCAGGCCCGGACTCTGACCCGATCTCCGGTGGCGGCGAGCCCCAGACGGGGGTTCGCCCGCATCACCTCATGTCCTCCCCGGGATCACGTTCTCCGCGGAAGGTCGGCCGGAGTCTGCCATGCCCGGAAAGTCCATGCCCGGAAAGTCCATGGCCGAACTCAGTTGCACGGCGCGTTCTCCCCGGCCCGAGTCCGGCAACCGCCGTATTACATTCGGAACCGCGAGGGATTGGCCTTGAGACGATCTTCCGCCTTTCACTCTGGGCCAAATGCGGCGGAAGCCGCTTCTCCGGAGGGGGGACGGGCAGATGCCAGAGCCGTCTTCCCGGATGCCGCCCCGGACGTACTGACCGATGAAATCCGTGCCGGTTCTTCGGCTTCGGAGGCTCCGACGGCTTTTCCCGGCATGCTCAGCGCTTCGGCCGGGTGAAACCGGACGGCTCCCCGGGCCTACCGCCGCGGCATTACTGTCCCCATCTCCCCTTCGGCACGACGGGGCCATGCGTCGGGGACGGATCCGTCATCGGATGACGGGGAGCGGGGCGTCCCGCCCGAGGCGGGAGAGGATCGCGTTACGGCGGTTCCGGGGGACGCGGCCCGTCTTCAGGGCCCCGAAGCACCCCGTCGCACCGCTGGGCGGCTCCGTACAGACGTTGGGAACCGCGGCCTTCGTCCGTGCCGCCGCCGGTAACGGCATCGGGAACGGCTGCCTTCGACATTTCAGCCGGCTCCTGGTCTGTTTCAGGCCGTAATGGATGCCATCTTTTCCGACCGTGTCCAGTGCGGTTGACATACTGGCTGGCGGGACGGGAAACGTGACTGCGGGAGTCGGTCAGGCGTCTGCCGCTGCGGTGTCCTGGAATGTTTCCAGCATCCGTCAGCACGTGCTCCCGATAGAGTATAGCGTCGCCGTACTGGCGGGCGGAATCGCGGTTCTCCGAGGAGGGGGTGTTCGTGACAGGGAGGACGCGCCGGTTCGGACGGCCCTGCTTCAGGAGTTCTCCGGCCGCAGGCACGTCGCGCTTTTAGGCTTTCAGGGGCCGCCCGTGCGGCAGACCGCTCCAGTCCGGAAGGGATTGCCCGATCAGCAGGCGGCCTTCAGAATCGTTCGGACACGCGGGATATCGCGGCTCTTGCCCTGCCGTGTCCCCGATCCGGCTGGGACCAACGTTCAGATTCATGATTTTAACCATATCTTGAAAATCTTGACATGACAGGTATCGGTTTGGCGGCAAATTGGCCAGGTGCGGGGAGGAGGCCGTGCAGCGTGAGGCTGGAGGCGAGCCCGGGGTAACGGGAAGCTCGACTGCAGGTCTCGGTCATTTTTCAGTTCGCTCGCGGCGGAGGAGGAGTGAAGGAGGTTCAGGCGGGCATGACGTCCCGGGCGCCCAGGTTCCCGCAGGCCTGCGGTCTTAGCGGTGTGCGGGTAGCGCGGGGCGGCTGTCCGAAATGCGGCGAGAAGGCTGAGTCTCGGTTTCCAGGGCGCTCTCAGGCGCGGAATCGTTATTGTCAGGGACGGAACTCGTTTCGGCCGCTGATTTGCAGGAATCCGACTCCTCGTTTTTACGGTGCGGAATTACGCGCAAGCGACCGCATGTGGGAACCGTCATTTTCGTTCCGGCCGATGCGGGAGGAACCTGCCGACATTTCCTCATGTCGGGCGGGGAGAGGCAAGCCTATTCCGGAATTTTCCCAGTCCGAGTTGCCAATGCCCTTAAAATGCTTGATTTCATGATAAAAATGAAATTTTTTTGATCCAGTTGATCCCGTCACTTTGACATGCCGGATTCGAAAGGCTGATAATTGGCTTAATTTAAAAAAATCCTTGACTTAATAATCGTCTGCTCCTATATTCTCCGGAACAGGTTTCTGGAATTCCCGGAGACTGCGGTTTTTTTTGTGTCAGCTGATCCGGGATGACCTCGATGACGGCCCTGAAGACCGACTCTCATCCCAAGCAGGCTTCACGTCTTAGCCCTGACCGATTTTCACCCGATCCGTCTCCCCCTACCCTCGTCCGGATAAAGTCCTTTCCGTTCCGCATTCCTGCTTTCCTACATTTTTGACGTTACCCCGCGTCTCACCGGAGAATCCCCAGGGCCGAATCATAGCGGCTTCTGAAATCAGGTGCCGTTCCGCCGAATAACAGCCCCTCTCTTTGCGTTCCCCTTCCCATCCAGTTGTCCCCTGCCTTTCTCTGCTCTCCGCATCGCGATAAATTTTCGTCCCTTACACACACTCTATCTCTCTATCTCTAGCTCTATCTCTATCTCTATATCTCTATCTCTATCTCTATATCTCTCTCTCCAGCAAGAGTGTTCTGTAGCCTGTCCGTTCCTTGACATCTCTCCTGCTACTTAGACACGGGACGTTTCGTTACGCGCGGAATTCGCCAGGACTGGCATATGAATGCATGTCTTAACCGTCCATCGTTGCCAGGTTCCGGGAGCGTGAATCCTGTCCAGGTGCAATGCCGAAACTTTACGGGAAAGGGGCGGAATCTGCCCCTTTCCCGGACTGAACCCGTTGCGTCCGAGACAGGCGATGCTTCCAACGGATTATAACAGCGGAGTGCTATGCCAGAGTTATCAGGATTCATGTCTGATTTGCGAGGATAACATTTTATAATTTTCATTCTTGCTTGCTGCAGTGAAGATGTTATCCTCTTCTCGTGTCGAAGATTTCCCGGTTCTCATCGATGTCTTTCGTCTTCCTGTCGGCCGCTGTCGCTGAATCGGGACTGGGCATCCCGCATTTCGTCTTCATCGTCCTCCAGGAGACGCTCATGCCGATTGCCGGTGCCGCATCGCCTGTCGGCAACAAATCAGCTTGAGCACTTCATGGCTACCGTCATGATATCTTTCGAACAGTGTTCTTCAAGGACGGCAGACATTAATGATATTATATTCTTCAGTTCAGCTGTTTTCGGGAACTGCCGTACATTCAGCCTTAAAATCAAGCTTGTGATCGGATCTGGAACATATAAAAATTCTGAATGGTTTGTGTGCCAGGCAGACAGAAGGCCACGGCAACGTATCCGGAATTATCAGCAGAGACAACTTTCTTGTTATGAAGACGAAACAGGGAGGAACAACTTGTACAACTCATCTCAATATCAGACGTGCGCCGTTCCGGACGGCGCTGGCAGGTCGCTTGTCGGGGTATTGGCGGCGATGGCCATCGCCGTAGCCGTGGCGGCTATTCCGTCTGCAGCATCGGCTCAGACCCCGCTGACGGAGAACGCCTCGACGATGGCGACATCTTCGGATCATATCAGAACTTCAGATACTTTCGATCCTTTTGTCAACAGCATTATGTTTCCTACAGTCGGTTCCAGGGGAGTAATAGCGCCCTTTGGCACTTTTTCCGGAACGAAGCCCACCGGATACAACATCGGCAACAATATTACCGTGGACAGCGGACTTGTGGGTGACTATACCGTTCTCGGCGGATATTCCGATGCTCTTGGCGTCTCTGGCAACACGCTCACTGTCAACTCCGGTCTGGTCGGGTCGGCGGTTGCCGGTTATACTCAACTGGCCGACGGGGTGTCATCGGGCAACCGCCTGATTGTCAACAGCGGAGTCTCCGTCGGCGGGATCTCCGTCGGCGGATTCGTGAACGGAACGGGAACGGTACGCGACGGCGGCGTGGCCGTGAACCTGGGCGCTTCACCGATTGTTCTCGGTCCGATTTACGGGGGCATCATAGCCGTCTCTCCTCCCGGTGTGGTGGAAAGCGGGGGTACTCTCCAAAACAACTCCGTCACGGTTTCCGGCAACGGGGATCTCACCGTGAACGGAGCCGTCATCGCGGCCAGCACCAACGGAAGGGTTCCCAACGGAAGCTCTCTCACAGGAAACTCCGTCACGGTGGGGGCGGGGACTGGCACGCTGAGGTTGCATACGGACGTGACCGGCGCCTGGATAACGGCTCAGGCCACGGGTGCCAACCAGCTCCACACGATAAGCGGAAACTCCGTCACCCTGAACCGGGGACACTACGGCATTGACGGGGGAGACAACTACGTGGCCGGCGCCTGGGCCAGCTTTCCCTCCTCGCCAAGCTGGCTTCCCGTGGCAAACGCGACGTTTTCAGGAAACACCGTCACCGCCAGAGGCAATGTCGTGATTGAGGGTGCCCTGCTGGGCGCGGGCATCGACTCTGATGCGGGTCCGGCAAACGTCAACACCTTCACGGGAAATTCTGTGAATTACCAGGGATTCACCAGCTGCACCGCGGGCGTATGTCCGGACTACGTTGCTGGAGCTTACGGGAATTCCGGCACGGCCGCATCAAACTCCGTGACCCTGGTTGCCGACGGCGGAGACATAGAGATTCAGAATTACGCCGCTGGAGCGCTCATGCTAGGCGATGCCGATGCCGAGCGTAACTATGTCGACATATCAGCGCGAGGTACATACGGTGTTACCGTAAACGCGTTCGTATCCGGTGCGCATACGGATGGCGGCTCTGCAGGCAAGTCCGTATCCTTCAACGAGGTCAGGCTGTCCGGAAAAGTCAGAGTCGGAGGAGACGTGTTCGGCGGTCGTATAGGGTCAGGTTCCGCCGATGGCAACACTGTCTTCATCGATGGATTAAATTCTGGCGGTGCTTCCGTGGCAGGTACCGTCTACGGAGGTTTCGTCAACAGTTTCGTTACGGGTTCTTCGGCCGACGGCAACAGGGTATCTCTAGGCAACCTGGCCCTTAACCAGAGCGTGATAGGCGGAAACATAAACGGAACTGGTTCGGGATCCGCTCAGCGCAACACGATAAATCTTTTCGGCAAAATCACTCTCGCGCCAGGTACCGTAAGCCTTTACGGATCAGACGGTTCCGGAGTCAATCCGGCCCTCGGATTTGTCGGCAACACTCTTGTCCTGGATCATGTCGATATGCAGACTCCAAATAATTTTTTTAATGTCGGACGGTTCCAGAATATCAGAATTGCGGTCAACAGCTCCGTTGCAAAAGATCCCTCCAAAACTCTCATCACTGCAACAGGCTACATCAACCTGACCAACGGAACCGGAAGCGCCATGGGAACCGAGAACTCCAGGATTTTCATCGAAACCACCGGAGTTCCCCTTTCGCTTCACGATTCCGTCAACGTGGCGGCCGCTCCCTCAGTAGTGATAGTAGGCTCCGGACTTAAGGCAACGGGGAGCACGGGGCTCCTCGATTTCGAAATTCCGCTTACTATAACCACCGTTGCCGGAATCGAGCGCCTGTCAGGTCCGGTCGAGGCGCTGAGACCGAACGCCAAGGCCAGGGCACTCTCCGAACTTCCCCTGGCCGACATCGCGTTCGTAAACCGGGGGAGCGACTACATAGCCGGTCGGGCCATTCCTGCCGCGATAGCCAGCACCTTCGAAAACGTCGGGATATCGGTATTCGCCACGGTCGGATACGGCTACAGCAGCACCGAGACCGGGTCCCACATCGAAGTCAAGGGCTTCAGCGGGGACGTGGGCATAGCGGTCGGAACGGAGACGTCGGCCGGGCCTTTCCTCGCCGGTGCCTTCCTGGAATTCGGTGACGGCACCTTCGAATCCTTCAACGATTTCCACGGCGTATCCTCCGTCAACGGCGAGGGCGACCTGTCCTATATCGGCGGAGGCGTCTTCGCGAGGTTCGATCTGGGCCGCCCGGATTCCAGCCGTCCCTATTTCGAGGCGTCCGTGCGTTTCGGAAAGACGGACGCCGACTTCAGGACCCGTGATTTTACGGGCACGGACATCGACTACGACATGGACGCGAAGTACTGGGGCTTCCATGCTGGCGGAGGCTATATCATTGATTTTGACGGCTTCGACGGGTCCCTCGATCTGTCGGCGAAGTACTTCCACACCCACCGCGACGGTGACGACTTCACGGTTTTGGGACAGCGGGTCTCCGTCGGCTCCGTGACGTCTTCCAGAGTGAAGGCCGGAGCGAGGCTGAACTACGACATCACTCCGACAATCAGATCCTACTTCGGCCTCTACTACGAGCACGAGTTCGATGGCGACTCGAAGGTCACCTACGCCGGATTCGAGCTTCCCAAGGCCACTTTGGGCGGGTCCACCGGGATAGGCGAGCTCGGCCTTATCGTGAGCGTTCCCGGAGGTCCCTTCGAGGTCCAGCTCGGGGTCGAAGGTTCGGCCGGCAGGCGCGACAGCATCTCAGGCGGCATCAGCCTGAGGTACACCTTCTGACCTGGCCTTGACATCCGATAGCCGGCCCGGACATCCGATAGCCGGTCGGACATCCGATAGCAGACCCGGACATCCGGTAGCAGGCCAGGACATCCGATAGCCGACCGGACATCCGGCGGTTACTGCCTCCGCAGTCGGGGAGGAAACGCTTCGGCCCCGGCGGGAACTGAGGTCCTGCCGGGGCCGAATCATGTCTGGAAGGCTCTTTCCTCTCATCCCGGGGCGCGGACAGATTGATGGCACTGGAATCCTTCATCCGGGGAGCGGAGGCGTCCGGAACGCGGGGCGGTCCTCCGGTTCCGCAACGTCCCGATCCCTTTCCGCCCGGCATTATTTACGGATAAGCGGCGTCTTCTGGCCTTGGGGAGGGTATCGACGGTTCCGGAGCTTTTGTCCGGGGCATCTGCCCGCATTGCGATGCCGCGTTTCCTCTCAGAATCTCCTTGCCGCGCCGCACCCCTCTCAGAATCTCCTTTCCAGATTATTCTTTAGAAAGGAGCGCGGCGAAACTGATGTCCCTCGCGGTGGAGAGGGCATCGAACTTTATGCTGTACGAGCCCTCCCGCATTTTGACGGCGAGGATCTCGCCGCGTCCGAACGAGGGATGCACTACCCTGTCGCCCGCGACGAAGGCGGGAGCCGCGCCGCTCCGCCGGGCGTAGCCGTCTCCGCCCGTCTCCGGGGTCTCTCCCGGAGGGGAGTTCTCGAGCAGGAGCTCCATGTCCTTCGGGCGCGCGCCCTCCAGCTCGCGAGCCATCTCGAAGAGGAACCTGGAGGGGCGGCTGAAGGGCTCGCCGGGCGCGGGGCGGTCCGAGCTCGTGAGCATGAGCCTCTGCTTGGCTCGGGTCATGGCCACGTAGAGGATCCTCCGCTCCTCCTCCATATCCTCGGGCGTCTCGCAGCGGCGGCTGGGGAAGCTCCCCTCGTTCAGGCCGCAGACGAAGACGGAGTCGAACTCCAGCCCCTTGGCGGCATGCACGGTCATGAGCGTCAGCGCGTCCTTGGTCCCTTCGGCGTCCCTGGAAGTGTAGAGCGCCGCCTTGTCCAGGAAGTCCTCCAGGGTGGCCTCCGGGTCTGCCGCGAACTCGGACACGCCGCGCTTGAGCTCCGCCAGGTTGTCGAGGCGCGAGTCGTCCCCGTCCCGCCGGAGCGACTCCTCGTAGCCGGTGCGGTCCAGAAGCTCCTCGAAGAGATCCGCGAGCCCCATCTCCGATCTCTTCTTCCTCAGGCCGTCTATAACCTCCAGGTAGCCGGGCCCCGCCTTCCTCCACAGGCCCGGCACGGCGCGGGAGACCCTGCCCAGCGCGTCGTAGAGGAGAAGTCCCGACCTCTCCGCCTCCCCCCTCACCATGTCCAGGGTCTTCTTCCCCATCATGCGGGGGGGCGTGTTGAACGTCCTCAGGAAGGCCATGTCGTCCGCGTGGACCAGCATGCGCAGGTAGCACACGGCCGTCTTCACTTCCCAGCGCTGGTAGAAGGGGGTCCCGCACAGCACCCGGTAGGGGAGCTTGGCGTTGAAGAGCGCGTTCTCCACCGGACGCGACATGTGGGAGGCCCGGCACAGGACGGCCACGTCGGAGAGCGGCACGCCGGAGTTCCGGATCCTCTCCGCCTCCGAGGCCGTCCACTCCGCCGCCTCCGAGGCGGTCTTCCCGTTGAAGTAGACCGGCTTGTAGCCGTCCTGGGCCACGGCCTCCAGCGGGTTCGGGATGCGGTCGGGGTTTCTGGCGATGAGCGTCTCGGAGGCGGCGAGGATCTGCGGGGTGGAGCGGTAGTTCACCGACAGCGAGACCGTCCCGGCCCCCCCGTGGCGCTCCGGGAAGTTCAGGAACAGCTTCCGGTGGCTTCCCCTCCAGGTGTAGATGGTCTGGTCCTGGTCGCCGACGATGAAGAGGTTGTTGTGCTTCCCGGAGAGGATCTCCCCCAGCCTGTACTGCTTCCCCGAAACGTCCTGGAACTCGTCCACCATCACGTACTGGAGCCTGTCCTGCCACAGCGCCTTCGCCTCTGGGAACGTGTCCAGGACGTACAGCGCGAAGTTTATGAGATCGTTGAAGTCCAGCGCGTAGCACCTCTTCTGCTCGCGCAGGTAGCTGAGGAACACCCTTCTCTTCCAGTCCAGATCGCCTCTCGCGAGTTCTGCCTTCAGCCTGTCCCCGCGGTCTGCTCCCTCGGGACGCGCTCCGGTCCCCGCGCCGGGGCGCGGGGGACCGTCGCCTCCGCCGGGGGACCGTACCGGCGGGCGGGAACGTGCCGTCCCCCCGGAAGCCGCAGGCCCTCCCTGAGCCGGGCCCCTGCGGGCCTCCGGCCCTCCCGGGGCAGGGCCTCCGCCGGCCGCCTGGCCGCCCGGCCCTCCCGCCGTCCCGAGACCTCCCTTGTTCCGGGGCGGGTGGGGGGCGCCGGTTCCCCCGGCCCCCGGCCCGGCCCAGGCGAGCATGAACTCCTCGACGTAGCCGGTATGGAGCTTCCCGGTCTCGAGAATCTCGTCTATGGCCCTGGTGAGGGTCATGTCCCTCGACGACAGCCCCATCTCGCCGTAGATCTTCCCCAGGATGCCCTTCATGTCCTCCCGGTCCAGGATCGGGAAGGAGGGGGGGTAGTTCAGGCGGTGGATCTCGGTCTTCAGCATGAGCCTCGCGAAGGCGTGGAAGGTGCAAACCAGCCCCAGGTCCATGTCGCTCCCGAGTATAGCGCGCACCCTCCGCTTCATCTCGTCCGCCGCCTTGTTGGTGAAGGTGACGCAGAGGATGTTGCGGGGCGGGATGCCCAGGCCGTCCACCAGGTGGCAGTAGCGCGCCACCAGGGCCCTGGTCTTGCCGGTGCCGGGGCCCGCCACCACCCGCACGGGCCCCTCCGTCATGAGCACCGCCTCCCTCTGGCCGGGGTTAAGTCTGTCCAGGTATTCCATCGTCTGGCCGCGACCTCCGGAACGCGGGGATCGGCACGGCGCCGAGGGTCAGGTGGTGGAGGTCCGGGGAGGGCCGCCCCGGGCGGTGAAGGCGGGCGGCCGGGTCCGGTCGCCCGGGACGGGCGGACTGGGGGGCGGCCCGGCCTCCTCAGGCGAGCTTCGTCTTGTCCTGCACGAACTCCAGGCCCCTGGCCAGGCAGTACCAGGCCCTCTCCAGCTGGCTCCCGACATACATGGCATGGCCCGGATCCGAAACCGCCAGGTTCCGGGCGAGGCGCCTGGAGAGCCCGTCCGGGGTCTTCCCCCGGTACTCCTCTAGGAGGGCCCCGTCCGGGGCGTGGTGGAGGACGGCTATCTCCCCGGCGTCGTGGTCGACCTGGATCCGGAAGTAGCCGCAGGGGTCCTCCCTGAGCTTGAAGGGGGCCTCCGCGTAGGCGTCAAGGACGCCCCTGACCGAGGGCAGGTCCTCCTCGTTCAGGGTGAGCGAGAGGGAGACGACGGTGAGCGACCCCGGCGAAAGCTCCAGCGGCTCCCGCTTTCCGGGCGCGGCGTTCGCGAGCCCGCAGACGAGCTCCATGAGCTTCAGGAGCCCCAGGCAGTTCAGGGGCCACGCCCTGGAGGCGTTGTGGGAGCGGACGGTGGCGGCCAGGTTCACCCTGCCGTCGATCTTCCTGAAGAAGAGCGAGCACAGGCAGGGCGCGTCCGGGGCGCCGGGATCGGCAGCGTTGTCCCACAGCGACACGTAGGCGTGGCGGGAGTCGAGCTCCAGCGCCAGGTCCCGCGCCGCCGTCTCCAGCATGTCGCGGCCGAAATGGCTCCTGATGCGGTTCCCGTAGGTGTAGGGGATGCCCTCGTCGCGGATTTCGGGGTCGGCTATGCCGTTCCGGTACGATTCCACCGTTTCCGGGTGGAGGTTCCAGGGCTCCCCGGCGAGCGAGTCCGGGTCGCAGTCCCCCGGGAAGCGGACGACGGCCTTGAAGTTCAGAAGCTCGCGGCGCTCCTTTCCTTTCCTGAAGCTGACGGGCTCCCCGAAGCGGGCCAGGCGGAAGAGTATCTCCGCCCAGGCCTCGGGGATGGTGTCCGCGACCAGGCTCCCCCCCGCCCTGTCGGCGGGGAAGACGGCGCTCTCCAGCCGGGGCACGGGGACCTTGTCCGGCCGCGAGTCCGGAGGCTCGCCGGGAACGTAGGACGCCAGGAAGCCGCGGAGCTTCTCGGCCCAGTGCCCGCGGGCGTCCGAGCGGAGCTCCACCACGCTGGGGAGGCGGACGAAGTCGCGGGGAAGGAGCATGGAGTCCAGGATCGCGGACGACCTCCTCCCGCGCACCGCGACGGTCTCGAGCTCGACGCTCTCCGCGGACTTCCCGTCGCCCACCGTGTACCTGAGCCGCCTTCCCGTGGGCTCGAAGTCCCCGGCCAGGTACCGCTCCAGGTGCTCGCCCGCCCCGGAGAAGTCCTTCCCGCAGAGGATCACGGTGTCTATCTGGGGGTTGTGGTGGAGGTTCCGGAGCATGATGCTGAGCCCCCCCCCGTAGAGCCCCCCTATGGCCGCGAGGGGGCTCGCGGCGGGGTCCAGGAGCCACGGGGCCGTCTCCGCCAGGCGTTCCAGGACGTAGGGCACAGGCGTCCACAGGGTGCAGAGCGCCGCCGTCCCGAGGCGGTTAACCAGGCGCAGGCTCCTGACCTTGACGGCCTCTTGGTAGTCGAGCATGGGGGGTCTTTCCGGAGTGGCGCGCCCGGAGGCGGAAGGTTCAGAGGGACGGCGGCGGCTGGACGGGGGGGCGGCGGAGCCGCAAGCCGGGAGAAGGGAACAGGGAGAACGGAAGCGGGAAAAGGCAGGCCGACCGGGAGAAGGCCGAAAAAGCCCGGAACGTGAAACTGCCGGAAATGATAACCCGAAGGCGGAACGGGGACGGAAGGGGGAAGGCCGGTTCCGGGGCCGCTGGCGCGTCTCTCCTCCGGCCCCCCGGGGACCGGCGGCGGCTTCTCCGGGGAACCCCCGCGCGGCTCCCGGCGGTTACCCCGACGGCAGGAGCCTCCTGGACGTGGGCGTCAGGATCGACCAGACGATCTTGTGGAGCGAACCGGGCGATATGGCGAGCTCCTCGAAGACCTCGAAGGAGTCGCGGGCCAGTTCCTCCCATTCCCTGTCCCTGGTCATGTCCACGGAGCCGTAGGCCATCTCGTAGTAGACACGGGCCACCTTGTGGGAGGCGAGGTTCCCGATGCACCTGATGCAGGGGGAGAGGGTGGAGTACAGGGTAGCCCCCTCCAGCCGGGGGGCGAGGCCCATGCCGTCGGCGAGCGCCAGGGCGTTCTCTTCGGCGTGCAGGCTCCGGCAGTGCTCCAGCTTGCTCCGGTCCGGGATCCCGCGCTCCCGTCTCGCGCAGTAGAGCCTCCCTCCCGAGTTCATGTCCGTGCAGTGGGGCTCCCCCGGAGGGGCGCCGTTGTAGCCGGTGACCAGGATCCGGTTGTCCCTCACGATGACGCAGCCCACCGGGCGGCTGGAGCAGGTGGAGCGGGTGCTCACCACCTTGGCCATGGCCATGAAGTACTCGTGCCAGCCTGGGCGGGGGATGAGCCTCTCCGCCCCGTCCGGGCCGCAGGAGCGCAGTGCCGCGGGGATGGCCTCCGCCGCCTCGCGGGCCATGCGGGCCGCTCGGGCAGCCGTCTCGGAGAGGAGCTGGGGCGCGGACGGGGCGCCGGCCCCCGCGTCGGAGGAATCGGTTCCGGGACTTGCGCCGGAACTCCCCGGCGCGGCCTCCGGACCGCCCCTTAATCCTGCAGGTGTGGGCGCGGTTCCGGCGGCTCCGGCCTTTCCGGCCGTTCCGCCCCGACCGTCCGCCTCGGGCCCGCGCGTCTGGGGAGGCACCGTCCTAGGCCCCGCCGCCCCTCGGACCGCCCACGTTGGAGAAGGCAGTGTTGAAGTCCCTGTAGAGGCGCTTGTTGTCGGGGACCCGGTGCCACTTCTTTATGAAGCCGTCCGGCACCCTGTCCCCCCCTATGACCGTCACTCCGTCCCAGGGATCGGGGCCGGGGATGGGGTAGGCGTAGTAGGGGGCGTCCTCTGGCACGCCCCTCACGAAGACGACCCTCGGGACCCTCCAGGACAGCCTGCCCGCGTAGAGGCGGTGCATGCCGTCGTTCAGGACGTTGTTTACCGAGCCGTCCGCCTCGGCCAGGCGTTCGACCACCGGCGGGAGCAGGTCCACGCCCCCCTCGGCGCCCTCCACGGTCAGGGTCAGGTACCCGTCGATGTCCAGCATGTCGAAGCCGAGCGCCTTGAGCTCCCAGTCAAGGTGCCTGACCTTCAGGAGCCCGTCCGCGAGCACGTAGCGCTGGGCGGGGCGGATTTCCGCATAGGGCATCCGGCGCAGGTCGATTTCGGCGTCGATGTACGGCTTCCTCGAAGGGTCGAGGAGCATGCCCACCCGCCGGATCTTGTCGAGGAGCTCCTCCCTGCCGTGGGGCTCGGCGCGGAGGATCCTGAAGGGCTCAAAGGTCATGGGGGTCCTTTCCACGGGCGGCCCGCCCCGGTTCCGGCCGGCGGCCCCCAGGATGCTGCGGGCAGGATGGATATGCTGCACACCAATTCTAATTCAAGGCGGCGGAAAAAGAAAGCGGGCTCGGCCGGCGGCCGCCCCCTCCGAGTCCCCTGGGCGGAATGGCCCCCGGGAGTCGGGCATGATCCGGGACGTTTCCGGGAAGCCGGGAGATCCCCGGGGCCGCCGCCGGCATCGGCCGTCCATGCGGCATTGTACCCGCGGTCCCGCCGTCGGACTTCCTTCTCCCCGACCCTCTCTGCCCCGCCCTTCCGGCCGCCTCCCGCTCCTCCCCGATCCCGCCGTCTCCCCGCCCCCCCCGGCAATCCCCCCCGGCATCCCCAAACCCATTCCGCCGCTTCGCCGTGCCTCCGCGGATCCCGCTCCCCCGTTTTCCCTCCGTCCCCTTATGCCCGGGAATGAACTTTTTTTTACCGGAAGGAGATTTTTTTCCGGGCGGCCCGCCTCCTTCCCGAGCCCTTTCCGACCGAAAGCCGCGTTATCCGGACCGTTCCGGGTTTTCTCCCCCCGGGTGCCGGAGTGGCGCCGGAGCCTTCGAGAGGCTATAATCAGGCTAAAGAATAATCATCCGATCCGCCGCCGCCCCGGCCCACCGGACGAACGGCACGGGGACTGCGGCCCCCTCGGCAGGTGCAATGCCAAAACCGCCCAAACAACCGAGTAGAATGCTTGAGCCGGAGCGCGCCAAATACTTCATAGGCGGCGTGCCCGGAAGCGGGCGCCCCTCGTCTCCGGATCCCGCCGCCTTCCCGGCGCTCGTCCCCCTCTCCGGCCGGGATTCCGCGGAACCGCCGTCCTGGAGGCTCCAGAGGCCCTGGGCCACTTCCGAGCCTTTCCCGCCCGAGGCGGCAGACCCTCCCCCCCAGGAGCCGGCCCCGTCGGCCCTGCCTCCTCCGGCGCCCGGAGCGGACGTGCCGGCCAGGGACACCTCCTGGAGGCCCAGGGGCACCGGCGCCGCCCCTTCCCCCCCGGATCCGGACCGCCCGCCCCCCTCCATCGCCGAGATCCGCGCCAGGAACTGGGCCGACGCGCGGGACAACGCGCCTCCGGCCGCCTCCGGCCGGATCCCGGAGCCGGGGCCCCGCCGCGCTCCCGGCCGCGGCGAAGGAGTCTGGAACCCCCTGGCGCTGAAGCGGGCCCTGGAGATTGTTGCGTCCCGGCGTCCCGTCCCCCCCGTCCCCAGGGAGCCGCTGTACGGGGAAGACGATCCAGGCGGCGGCCAGGACCCCCCGGCCCCGCCAGGCGGATCCGGGGCTCCTGACAGGCCCGAGGACGCTGGCGGGTTCAGCTGGCCGGTGAGGCCCTTCGCGGACACCTCCGAACCATTCCTGCCTCCCGCCCCCGTCAGGCCCCCCTCGCCCGATCCCTTCAGGCCGGCGGAATCCGTCATAGGACCGGACTACTTCAGTTCCGTCGCCCCCTTCATGAACCCCGCGCCCGCGAGGGCCCCCCGGCGCCTGAAGCCGCCGGCCCCCGCGAAGGACCGCGATCCGGACCGTCCCCCCTCCGGGAAGAAGGGTCCCCTGCCAAAGTAGCCCTTAGGGGGCGGGCCGGCCTTCCCTCCCCCTTTCCGGCCTCAGGCGGCCCTTTCTGGCACCGCTCCCGCCCCCCCGCCCTGCCGGACCCGGTCGGTCGTCTCTGGGCGCTCTGGGCGGCCGGGGCCGACCCAGTTCCCAGCCTGTCCCCGGCGCCCCTCCTCCGCCCTTCCGGGCGCGGGACCCGCCCCCCGGAGTCCGGCCCGCAGGCTCCCCTCCCGGCCTCCCGTCCGAGCGATTCCCCCGAAGGCCCCCGCCCCGCCTGGTGCGCCGTGACACTCACGGTCCCCGGGGGAGCCACGCCCCGCTTCCGGCACGGCCCGGAACCGGGCGGCAGTCCGGGCCGATTCGAGACTGCCTCCCGCGGCGTCCGGTCCGATCCCGCCGCACCCCGGCCCGGAAGGCCGCGCCGCAGGCGAGAGGTCCCCCCCGTGACAGACGTTCAGGACAAGAAGACGGAGCCGTCCGGGCCGGCTTCAGGACCGGAGGCAGCCGGCCCCGGCCCTTCCGTGGGAACCTGGCCCGCAGGTTCCGCCCAAGGGCCCCCCGCCTGCCCGGGATCGGTTCCGGGACAAGGTTCCGCGCGGGAGCGCCCCGCCCGCCGGGAATCGGCTCCGGGGCCGGGAGCCGTCCCGGCGGGATCCGGACCCTCCACCGTCTCCTCGCTCTCGCGCGGGCTGTCGTTCGCGGGGGTGGATACCGCCAGCCCGGCGGACATCGTCCGCAACCTGATCGTGAACGGCGCCAGGAGAACGGTCACGCTCGACGAGATCCGCGAGCGCTACGCGGGCCCTCTCAAGCTCTCCTCGCCTGGCGATCTGGCGGGAGAGCCCGGGCTGTGCGTCCTCCCCGGAGGAGTCTTCACGACGGAGGTAAGGCTGTATTCCGGCGACGTGCTCGGGACCGGGGAACTCCTGGAGGCGGCCGTCCCGGGGGAGGGGGACCCCAGGCTCAGGGACGCCTTCAGGCGCGAGTCCGCCGCGCTTCGGGAGATGGTCCCCGGGACGGACCCCTTCGACGTGGAGTTCGGTCTCCAGCACCGCTGGATCCCCTTCCCCTACGTACAGGAGTACCTGAGGCTCTTCGGCTTCGAGTTCGAGCTCATGGGCGGGAGGCCAACCTTCTCCACCCCGTACGACGCCCTGGCCGACTGCCTGCAGAACCACCTGCGCGGCAGGGCCGTTACGGGCGAGGAGGCGGCGCGGCTGAGCGGCATGCACCGTGCGGAACGGCTGGACGTCTTCTTCGACAGCTGGATCCGCGCCCACGAGGACATACTCTTCCTGTCCGCCATGTATTCGCGGACGATGGCGGGGAGGCTGCCGTCGCCCATGGAGGCGGATCCCCTCGACATCGGGGAGTACCTGACGGGAGAACTGGTTCCGAGGCCCTTCCAGAACAGGGCCGTCCGCGCCCTGGCGCACGCCGGGAAGGGCATCCTGGCCTTCGGTCCCGGGGGAGGCAAGACCGCTGCGGCGCTGGGGCTCTGGGCATGGGCCACCAAGCACGGGGTAATGCGCAGGATGCTCGCGTGCGTGCCCGCTTCGAAGGTGGCCCTCTGGGAGGCCGAGTGCCGGAGGATGTTCCTGCCGGAGCTCGTGGAGGGCGAGATGGTCTTCATCGGTTCCGGAGGCGGGACGGCCCCCGGACCGCCGGTTCCGGGGGAGCTCCGGGAGGCCGCCGTCCGCGCCGCCGGTTCCATGTGCTCCCTGGTGGTCATGCCGCTGGAGATCGTGAACTCCATGAGGCTCGCCACGGCCACCCGCAAGGCATTCGCCGCGGGCATGGCCGGATTCTGCCCGGACATGGAGGGCGCCCTCGACTCCTTCGCGAGGAAAGGCTGGGCCGGGGACCCCGGCTTCCCCCTGCTGGAGGACTGCTGTTTCGACGCCATGGTCATCGACGACGCCCATCTGTACAGGGGATGCGTCTCCTGCTCGGAGGCGGCGGGAAATCTCCTCGGGATCGCCAATCCCCGGCCTTCCCGGAGGGCCGTCAACCTGGCGGCCAAGGCGTTTGCCGTGCGGCGCATGAACGGGGGCAGGGGGACCTACGCCCTGACGTCTCGCCCGTGCGAGAGCTCCCCACTGGACATCATGAATCTCCTGGCGCTCGTGACGGACGTGGGGGATCTGGGGGGCATAGGCATAGAGGTCCTGGACGACGCCCGGAGGCTGTTCGGCAGGTGTCGGGGCGTGAAGACCGGACGCTGGAGCCCCGGCGAGCGGGACGAGGAGGAGGAGGGCGAGGCCCTCCAGGGCTACCGGAACCTCGGCGCCCTGCGGGACGTCTTCCGCCGCTTCGCGGTATTCGAGGGATGCGATCCGGGCTGCGGCGCGGGGGAGACGGGGAATGCCCCGGAGCAGGCCCCCGGAAAGGAGGAGCCGGCCTGCGGGAAGTTCCGTGCCGAATCGGATTCCGGGAGGGAAACCGCTCCCGCGGACGGCGGGGCGCGGGCGGAGGGCTCCGCGGCGGAGGCGCCGGAGCCCGGCAGTGCCGGGACCTGCTTGGACGGCGGATCGAATTTGCCGGACAGTTCCGGCCGGTCCGTCCTGAACGGGCTGTCCGCCGGATCTTATGTGTCCGACGGTTCCGGCTGTCACGCCGGTTCTGACGGTTCGGGCGGAGCCGAACGTTCCGCGCTTTCCGACCGATCGGGCACTTCTGCGAAAGTCGGCTGCCTCGGCAAAGCCGGCAGCTGTCCGTCCGGTTTTGATATTGCCGGGACTCCGGATTCGTCTGGCGAGCCCCAGGCGTCCCCGGCCGCATGGTCCGGGACAGGAGTGGGCCGCAAGGGTCAGGCGGAAGGAAGGCGGCGCTCCACCGTTCCTTTCCGCAGTAAGGCTTTCGATCCCCTTGCATGGAGCTCGCCATCCTTTTCCCTAGCGGCCTCCTCCTCCTCATCATCATCATCATCATCATCGTCGTCGTCGTCGTCGTCGTCGTCATCATCATCATCATCATCATCATCATCATCGTCGCCGCCGTCATCATCATCATCATCATCATCATCGTCATCATCTTCTTCTTCTGCCCCTGCCGCACCCGTTTCCTTTCCCTCCGGACCGGCATCCCCTTCCTCCGGGCC
>JAISEQ010000253.1 GCA_031264045.1 Deltaproteobacteria bacterium | reverse complement strand
GGGTTCGCGGGAGAAAGGGGGAAGCGGAGAAAGGGGGGAAGCGGAGAAGGGGAATCCGGGAGAACATGTCCTGGAGTGATTGCAGGGGCGCACGTCCCCGGTGCCGTCCGCGCTCGGGGCTACGGGTCCTGCCTGCGCGCCGTGCCGGGGGGGCGGGCGCGGATTTGCCGCCGGCCCGGACCATCCGGGCACGGAGGTCCTCTTCGGGCACCGACTCGGGGGACCACCTCCGGCGACCGCCGGCCGCCGGCATCAGGAGGGGAAAGTCCGGGATCGAAAGCGTCCGCGACGATCGGGCGCCGTGCCCTTCCGAAGCCGTCGACTCCGCCGGAGGGGAGGTCGGCCGGTCCCGGGGCAGGGGGAGCGGCCGCGCCTGCCGGCGCGGGGACCCTCAGCCGAAGGCCGGTCCCCAGACGCGGCCGAGAACCTGCAGGCAGACCCACGCGAGCGCCCCGGCCGCAGCGTCGTCCAGCATGACCCCCAGCCCTCCCGGCACCCGGCGGTCTATCGCCCCCACGAAGCCCGGCTTCCAGATGTCGAAGAGCCTGAAGAGGGCGAAGCCCCAGAGCCAGGAGAAGGGCAGGGGCTCGGAGAGGGGTAGTGGGAACATGGTCATCATGTAGCCCAGTACCTCGTCAATCACCATCCGCTTGTCGTCGTGGCCCCCGAAGTCGGCCTCGCCCCTGGCGCAGGCCCACCAGCCCGCGAGGAAGACCAGGACGGTGGCGGCGGCGAAAAGCTTCCACCCGCCCAGAAGCGCGCCAGGGATCCCCCCGCTTCCCTCGGCCAGACCGCCCAGCCACACGACGAGGAAGTACAGGGGTATCGCCCCTGCGGTCCCGAAGGTCCCCGGAGCCTTCGGCGCGTATCCCAGGCCGAACCAGGTGTAGAGAAGGCGGACCGGGAGCGGCGAGCGCGCGGAGTCTGGAGGCATGGCGGGGAGCTTTCCTGGCGGCTTCGGCGGTTCCGGGCTGTCGGGGCGGAAGGGCCGGGGCGTTGTCCCGGAAGACGGGGTTTCCGGGGCGGGGAATTCTCTGGCGGGCGAGCCTCCCCGTGCCCGAGTGCCCGGGGAGGATGCTGCCGCGCCGTCCGAAGTGTAGCCGCGGGACGGGCAAAAGTCCAGGAACCTGAACCGTGCCCGCGCCGCGCCCCGGCGGCGGGTCCGGACTTCCCCGCGCCGCGGCCGGGACCGGGCCGGAGCCAGAACGTGACAGTTCCTGAGCCGTCCGGCGGCGGCTCCGGTTCCCGGGCCTGCCCGGCGGCAGTCCCGGACATCTCCGGACCGTCCCTTCCTGATTTCCGCGCGCCCGCGTCCCGTTTCCCCCGGCTTCCCGACAGGATCCGGGACCGTCCCGTCTCTCTCCCATCACGCGGCGGGCTTCCTTAAGGGTCCCTTTCAGCGCCCGGTCCGTCATCCATCCTCATTCCGCCATGCTCCGCTCCTCCTTCCGCCGGGATCCGCGCCTTCCCCCGTCAGGCTCCATCCCTCCCATCCTCCTTCCAGATCCCGCTCTTCTTCTGTCCAGATCCCGGAGCGCTCCGGTTTCGGTCGGCAGGCCCCTGCCGCCGGGTTTTTCCGGCCATGAGATTGACATGCCGCCAAAGATGGCCTAGCATGTGCGAGCATCCGCTGCATCTGCCGTTAAGGCCTTCCGCCAGGCGAAAAAGCCCGGGCGTCGCGCCCGGGGCGGCAGGTCCGGAAACGTGCCAGAGGCATCCGCCCCCCGCCGGACCGGAATGGATGCGTCCGCCAGCGGCCGGTCCTAACCGGCCTTTTTTCTCGCCAACCCCCGCCATCCCCCCGCCCGGAGCTTCCGGGCCCTCCGGAGCCCATGCCTCCAAGTCAGAACGTCACGCCCGCCTGCAGGGCCCTCATAAGCCTCATGACGGAGCACCAGGACGAGCTTTCCTTGAACTGCGGCGGGCTTAGGGATGCTGCCTACGACCTCTACGCGCTTCTGAAGCCCAAGGGGAGCGTCGGCCTGGACCCCGCCTTCACGTGGATGGCGGGACTGGCCTCCGAGTTCGTCCGCCGCAGGAAGCGGCTTGCCGCCGCGTCCCCGGCGGCGCTAGCCCTCTTGAACGAGGAGGCCCTCTCGGGAATGGCCCGCATCCGCCGCGACCGACTGACCCCGGGAGGGGAGCTGCCGGACCTGGCGGGCGCCTCCGATCACCAGGCGGCCTACCGCCTGCTCCTGGGCTTTCTGGACGCGGCCTTCCGGGGCTACTACGCCCTCTTCCGCGAGACCGATTTCTTCCCCGCCCCCCCGGCTCCGGACCCCGCCTGGTTCTGGCAGACCGTGGACGGCGCCCCCCATCCGGATCCGCTGGGCGGACCGGGGCATGGAGCCTGCTCCCCCGCCGTCCTGGCGTCCCAGCCCTCCGGCCCGGCGCCCGCGGCGCCTACTCACCGGGCACCTTCGCCCTCCTCCCCCGAGATCCCGGCGCAGCCCCGAGCTCCCCGGCCGTCCCCGCAGGTACAGCCGTCCCCCAGTCCGGCCGGGACCGCCCCGCGGCTCCAGGTTCCCCCCGGTCCGGCCGGGACCGCCCCGCAGGTCCAGCTTCCCGCCAGCCCGGTCGGGACCTCCCCGGCTCCGGCGCGGGCCTCCGGCCCAACGACCCCCCCCCGGCCCCACCTGGCAAGGCTTGCCCGGGCCCAGGGCGACGGGCCCGCCGTCCCGCCACCCCCGGCCCCCCTCCCGGCTCCGCATCCGGCCCGGCCCCCCGTCGCGGCCCCGCCCCCCGCTCCTCCCAGGGCCCGCAGGTCTCCGGAAACGCCCCGGACCCCTCCGGACATCCTCGGATTTTCCCTGCCGGACTGGGGGAAGTTCGTGGCGGGGGCCTGCCTCCCCGAAGGGACGGATCCACCCGCGGACTCGTTCAAGGCCCGCTTCGACCCGGATTCGGGATGGTGCGCGTGCGCCCTGGCCACTGCGGGCGCGGGCCACCCGCTGGGCCGGAGGCATGCCGGGGAGACCGCCCAGGGCGCGGTCGAGTTTTTCCTGAGGAAGGCCGGGGAGCCGGCCGCGGTCGCCGCCTTCGAGTCGGACAGGGAGCTCCTTAAGGAATGGAGGAGGAGCTTCGCGTCGGATCCGGAGGGGACGGGGGGAGGGGGGGACTCCTCCTGGCGCCGCAGCTTCGGGGTGGACGGGATCGTCTCGGGGGCCTTCACGGAACTCTTCAGGAAGGCCGGACCCGGCTGCTCGGCCCTGCTTTTCGCCGGGGTGAAGAAGCTCCCCGTCTGCTGGGTGGTCCTCACCGTCAGGGCCGGCAGGGGCGAGGCGGCCGTTCTGGGGGGAATGGTGCCGGGCGGCAGGCACACGGGACCGCTTCTCTCCCGCGGTGGGACGGCCTCCGGCCCGCCCTTCGCCGACTCCTCCGCTGCCAGGATCTCGTCCCTCGCCCGCGTGAGCCTGCCCGTCGCCTTCGACGGCATAGTCCTGGCGTCCGGGGCAGCCGCGGCCCTCTGGTGCCCGCAGGGCACGGCGTCCGGCTGGGCGGAGTGGTGGGAGGGTCCCTTCAGGAGCGCCGCCGGCGGACTTTTCGATCCGGCGTCCGGGCTTTCGGAAAGGGCGCGCTCGCTTGCCGGGGCTCTCGGCTTGCGGGGCGGCGGCGGGGGGCTCTCGGCCGCCGTCGTCAGGTAGGCGGGCCCGCGGCAGCGGGCCAGGGTCTCGGGTCCGGCGCCCCGGCGGCAGGTCGCCCGCGCCCGGGTTTCGGCCGGGGAAGGGCGGCCGGGGGGTCCCGGCGGGGTCCGCGTCCGCGATCGGGCGCCCGCGGTTTCTTGGGGCGCGGGCGGCATCGGGAAGGGGGGAGCGTCAGGATGGCCGAGAAAGTGTCCCTTAAGACCCCGGACGGCCGGAAAGTCGAGTTCCTGAAGGGCGGGGACTTCAAGTCCGGGGGGATGAAGGACGTCTACTTTTCCCTCGACGGGCGCCACGTGGTGGCCTTCTACCGCGAACCCGTGGACGGGGCGGCCCGGGAGCGACTGGAGAAGCTCGTGGGCAGCTACCGGAGGAACATCTTCGGGATGGAGGGCGGGAACTACTACCGCGATCTCTTCCGCTGGCCCGAGAGCATAGTGGAGCACGGCGGCAGGACGGGCATAGTGGTGCCCATATACGACAGGAGGTTCTTCTTCTCCGGAGGCAGCCTGGACGGGGCCGAGAAGGAGGGGAAATGGTTCAGCTCGGCCAAGAACTTCAACATGTGCCTGTCCCCCGCCGACAGGGGTTCGCTTCTGGGCTTCCTCAAGGTCTGCCTCTCGCTCACCCGGGCCGTGAAGCGCCTGCACTCCGCCGGGCTCGCGCACTCGGATCTGTCCTACAAGAACGTCCTGATCGATCCCTCCACCGGCAGCGCCTGCGTCATAGACATAGACGGGCTTGTGGTGCCCGGCCTCTACCCCCCGGACGTGGTCGGCACCACGGACTTCATAGCCCCCGAGGTGGTGGGCACCCTCCACCTCCCCATGGGCGATCCGGCGAAGAAGCTCCCATGCGTGGAGACCGACCTCCACGCCCTCGCGGTCCTCATCTACCACTACCTCCTCCACCGCCACCCGCTCAGGGGGAACGCGAGATGGAGCGATGACCAGGACATACAGGAGAAGAAGGAGATGGGGGAGCTCGCCCTCTTCATCGAGCATCCCGATGACCCCCGCAACAGGAAGCTCGTCGAGCCCAACGACGGCGCCTTCCTGCCCTGGATAGACACGGCCCGGCTCCCCTTCACCATCCTCGGGCCGTTCCTCCAGGACCTCTTCGTCTCGGCCTTCGTCCACAACCTCCACAACCCCCCGGGCCGTCCGATAGCCGATGACTGGGAGGACGCGCTCGTGAAGACCACGGATCTCCTGGAGCCCTGCGGCAACGCCTCCTGCCCCAAGGGCTGGTACGTGGTTTCCGATCCGTCTGCGAGGCCCGTGTGCCCCTACTGCGGGACCCCCTACCCGTTCCCGTCCCTGCCCTACCTGGACCTGTACTCTTCCAGGGACGGCCGGGAGTACCGCAGCGACCGCCACCGGGTCATAGTCTTCAGCGGCCTGCATCTCTACCGGTGGCACGTCAGCCGGGAAGTCTACCCAAACGAGAAGCTCGCGGACGAGCTGAAGAGTCCCGTGGGCTATTTCATGTTCCACAACGGGGAATGGATTCTGGTGAACCAGAGCCTCACCTCTCTCATGAGGAAGGACTCCGGCGAGAAGATTCCCGTGAACCAGGCCCTGAAGCTCCGCGCCGGGGATGAGGTCATCCTCTCCGCCGAGAAGGGCGGGAGGGTGGCTCTGGTCGGGCTCCAGAACTACCTGTGAAGGCCGGGGCGCCGGTCCGTGCCGGAGCCGGAGGGCAGGATCCCCCCGGGTCCTCGATCCGGAAGGAAGGAACCGCAGGTCCTTGAGCCGGAAGGAAGGTTTCCCCGGGCCGCGTGGCGTAAGGAGGAAGCCGCAGGAACTTGAGCCGGATGGAAGGTTTCCCAAGGCCCCGGGGCGGAAGGAAGGGGCTGCGGCCCCTTAGCCGGAAGGAAGGATCCCCAGGGCAGCGGGGCGGAAGGAAGGGGCCGCGGCCCCTTGAGCCGGAAGGAGGGTTTCCCCGGGACGCGGGGCGGAAGGATGGAGCCGCGGGTCCTTGAGCCGGAAGGAAGGTTTCCCCGGGCAGCGGGGCGGAAGGAGGAAGCAGCGGGAACTTGAGCCGGAAGGAAGGTTTCCCGGGGCCGGGGGCCGGAAGCGATTCCGGAATGCCTGACGCCGTCCGGGCAGGCGGGGAGCGGGTGGGCGGCGCGGGCGGCGCGGGCCGGCACGGGAAGAAGGTGCCCGGCAGGGCGCCGGGTCCGACGAGGAGGAGAGGCCAGATGTCCAGGAGCGCCCAGCGCAAGGTGACCGTGACGGCCAGGGACGGGCAGAAGGTGGATTTCCTGGTGGTCGACGGCGACTGCGAGAGCAGGTTCAACATGAAGTCCGGAGGCATGAAGGACGTCTACTTCGCCCCGGACATGAGCTACGTGGTGGCCCTGTACCGCGATAAGCTGGACGCGACCTCCCTGGAGCGCCTGGAGAGGCTCGTCGGCCCCTACCGCAGGAACATCTTCGAGCGGGAGGGCGGGAGCTCCTACGTCGAGCTGTACCGCTGGCCGGAGAGGATAGTCGATCACGAAGGCAGGACCGGCATCGTGGTGCCCATCTTCGACAGCAAGTTCTTCTTTTCCGGGGGCGCCCTGGACGGTGCCGAGAAGATGGGCGACTGGTTCACCTCGGCCAAGAACTTCAACAGGAGCGTCCCGCCCTCCGAGAAGGGGACGCTCCTGGGGTTCCTTAACGTCTGCCAGAACCTCTCCCGCGCCGTGAAGCGCCTGCATGCGGCCGGCCTCGCCCACTCCGATCTGTCCTACAAGAACTGCCTGGTGGATCCCTCCACCGGCAGCGCATGCGTGATAGACATCGACGGGCTCGTGGTGCCCGGCATCTTCCCCCCGGACGTGGTGGGCACGAGGGACTTCATAGCGCCCGAGGTGATGATGACGCTCGGCCTGCGCCGGGAAGATCCCGCGAAGAGGCTCCCCTGCGCTGAGACCGACCTCCACGCGCTGGCGGTGCTGGTCTACAACCTCCTCCTGCACCGCCACCCGCTCCGCGGCTCCAAGGTCTGGGACTTTGAGGACGACGAGATCCAGGAGTCCATGGAGATGGGCGAGAAGGCGCTGTTCATCGAGCACCCGACCGACCCGACCAACCGCCGGAAGTTCGACGGGAGCGACGACGCCTTCCAACCCTGGATAGACACCGGCAGGCTTCCAAGCTCCATAATGGGCCGCCATCTCCAGGAGCTCTTCCTCTCGGCGTTCGTCAGGAACCTCCACAACCCCGGTGGCCGTCCCACTGCGGACGACTGGGAGGACGCGCTGGCCAGGACAAGGGACCTGCTCGTGCCCTGCGGGAACGGCTCCTGCGTCAAGGGGTTCCACGTGGTGGACGGCTCCCCGTCGCGTCCCGTGTGCCCCTTCTGCGGGACGCCCTACCCGCACTCGTCCCTCGTCTATCTGGATCTGCACTCGACCAGGAACGGCCGGGACTTCCTGCCCGAGCGCCGGCGCATGACCGTCTATCCGGACTGCTACATCTACCCCCGGCACGCCTCGAACGAGAACTTCCCCGGCGGGAAGCCGTCCGGGGAGCGGAAGGAGGCCCTGGGCTACTTCGCCCTGCACAACGGGAGATGGTTTTTCGCGAACCTGCGCCTTCCATCCGTGAAGGACCGCGACACCGGCGCCTCCGTCCCCCCCGGGAGCCACATGCCGCTCCGCGACGGCCAGAGCCTCGTCCTGTCCGAGCGTGTCGGCGGCAGGATGGCCGTGGTTAGGATGGCGTACTTCTAGCGTCACGCCCGCTTCCGGCGGGGCGTTCCGCAGCGCGCCGATCTCCCTGCCCCTCCCGCGCTTCCGGGTGAGCCGGGACTTCCGGGCCTCCCGCCGGCAGGGCGGGTGCCTTCCCGGGGGCGCCGGGATCTTGCGCTTTCCGCCTTCCGCCTCCTGTGCTATTGTTACCGACACGCACCTTGCCGCCGTACCGGCGGGCCGCGGCGGAAGGGCCGCCGCGGGGAAGGATGACCTGCAGCGCCATGACCACCACGAGCCAGCGGGGACGCCCGGTGACCTTCAGAGCTTCCTCGACCCTGGACCCGGCGGACACTGTGGAGTTCGTCGCGGAAGGCGCCGTGGCGGGGTCGGCCCGGGACGTCTTCTTCACCGCAGACCGCGGCAGGGCCGTGTCCCTCTACCTGGGGGAGCCGGATCCGGGGCGCAGGAAGAGGCTCGAGGAAGTCTGCGGCCCCTGGCGCGGCAGGGTGTTCGGGGGCGACGGCGGCGACTACTACAGGGGGATCATGAACTGGCCGGAGATGTCGGTCGAGCTAGGGGGGCGGGAGGGCTACGTGTCCCCCGCCTACGGCGGAAAGTTCAGGTTCCGTGAGGGATCGGAGTTGGGCGGGGTGCTCAAGGAGGGCTACTGGTTCGCCTCGGCCAGGAACATGAGGAGCGTGCCGGCCGAGGAGCGCGGGCGCCTCCTGGGGACCCTGAACGTCTGCCTGCTGCTGAGCCGCGCCGTGGGAAGGCTCCACGGGGAAGGCCTCCTGCTGCCGGGGCTGTCCTCCCAGAGCTGCCTCGCCTCCCCCTCCTCGGGGGACTTCTGCCTCGCCGGCCTGGACGCGCTGTGGATGGAGGGGTCCGGCCACGACTGCCCAGGGATCCTTCCGAACCCGGACTACCTGCCCCCGGAGGCCGTCCCGATTTCCCCGGA
>JAISEQ010000214.1 GCA_031264045.1 Deltaproteobacteria bacterium | reverse complement strand
CGTCGAGTGGGAAAAGGATCGCGGCAAGAATACCGTGTCTGCCCCCTGGTATCACATGGACAAGGGGGAGCGTATAAACGACCGTCACCTGAAGCTTGCGGAGAAGGACAAGTCGCGGTACTGACTTTAATGAGGGAGCCAGTCCATGAACGACATGGCCGCGAGCAAGGACTGCTCCGAAGTCGTTGCCGGGCGGCAGATGAGCATATGGCAGGACGAAGCTTGGCATGGGCATGGCCCGGACGCGGAAGGGCATATTGCGGAGCTTCCCGTGGCCATTCCTGACGGCCTGGCGTCCTGAGCGAGGCCCTCCTGACCCTGCCTGGCTCATGACCTGCCCTGCCCTGCCCGCCGACCAGGGCAAATCCTGCTTGGGACCGGGAAAGGCTCAAGACTACGGACATATATCATCTAAAGAGCTACTTGATTGATATATATATACTAAAATTCATTTGTAATTTTAAAATCTATATTTATATAATTTAAACAGCAATAAAATGTTATTTCAAGCTTTATCGCTCGTTGTGGGGACAGGCCAGGCTTCCCTCGGCCGGGCCTGCGGCCAGGCGGCCCTGGCATCCTCCCTCCTGGCCTCGCCGGTCCCTTGCCGTCGCCTGCCGCCGAGCTGGGCGAGTTCCCTGTGAACTGCTAAGTTCCGCCCCGTGAACGAACGCTTCTGGCCATGCCCGTTTCAGACGTCTGACGATGCGGTAGCGCTTTCCGTCAGTGTCTCCCGTCTGCCCTTACGGCATTTCCCGGGGCATGCTTCCCGCGATTTACCCGCTCAAGCGTCCCCCCGACTTTCCCCGCTCGCCGGCCGGTGTGAGCTTACGGCCGCCGGCGGCGGGACCCGCAGGGGAGGGAGCCGGACACCGGGCGTCCGGGCCGGGAGGTCTTCGGGGCATCTCCGGGGCTCGCCCGGGCTTGAATTCGCTGGCCTTTGATCATAGAATGGCCGTTTCAGGCGTCTTATACCGAGCCGGGAACCCGGGGACGGAAGTCCCGACGGGAGCCGAACGCCCCCCGGGGGCTTCCGGCCTCCGGGGATGCCGCCCTTCCCGGGACCCGCGCCGGCTCGGGGACCGCCCCGCCGTCCCGGACAGTTCTTCGGGACCGGGGCAGGGAGAGGCCGCAGGCCGCAAAAGCGCGCACGGGAGAGCGAATGAGCCGAGACAAAACATGTTCCGGGGACTGGCACGATGAGGCGGACAAGCCCGCGAAGGGCTCCAGGGCCAAGGGGGCGGACAAGGGCCGCGGCGAGGATGAGGCCCCGAACATCTGGGACCGCACGGGCCCGGAGGAGCGCGAAGAAATCGAGAAGCACTCGCGCGACTACCTGACCTTCCTGACCGAGGGCAAGACCGAGCGCCGGGTCTTCAACCTGGTCCTGGGGCGCCTGGAGTCCGAGGGCTTCGAGAACATGGCCAGGGGCGGGAAAGTGGTCCGCGGCGGCTACCTCGGCCACATGGGCAAGCTCCTGGGGGCGTACGTGCCCGGCAGGACGGGCCCGGAGGGCGGCTTCAACATCATAGTCGCCCACGGGGACAGCCCCCGGCTCGATCTGAAGCCCCGCTGCGTCTACGAGGACGGCCCCCTCGCCCTGCTCAAGAGCAACATGTACGGGGGGCTCAAGAAGTACCAGTGGCTGGCGAGGCCCGTGGCCATCTGGGGCTTCTCGGCCCTGAAGGACGGGAGGACCGTGGACTTCCGCTTCGGGGAGGACCCGGAGGGGCCCGTCCTGACCATCACCGACATCCTCCCGCACCTGGACCGCAAGGTCCAGCGGGACAAGAGGCTGGTGGACGCCTTCCCGGCCGAGAGGCTGAACGTGCTCGCCGCCTCGTTCCCCTTCGGGGACCGGGAGGTCAAGGGCAGGCTCAAGAAGGCCGTCTTCAAGATCCTGGAGGACCGCTGGGGGGTGAAGGAGGACGATCTCCTGAGCTCCGAGATAGAGATAGTCCCGGCGGGCCCGGCCCTGCCCGTGGGCCTGGACGGCTCCTTCATAGGCGGCTACGGTCAGGACGACAGGCTCTCGGTCCACGCCATGACCAGGGCCTTCATCGAGGCCGAGAAGCCCGACAGGCCCCTGATCCTCCTCCTTGTGGACCGGGAGGAGATAGGCTCCCGTGGGGCCACGGCCGCGCCGACGCGCTTCATAGAGCGCCTGGCGGCCCACGCCTTCGAGGCTTCCGGCTCCGAGCCCTCCTACCGGGCCGTCCTGGAGGCTCTCGCGGCGTCGTCGTGCCTCTCCGCGGACGTGGAGGCCGGGACCGACCCCACCTTCAAGGAGGTGACGGACGAGTTGAACTCCGCGAGGCTCACCTACGGCCCCTGCGTCACCCGCTACACCGGAGGCGCGGCCAAGTACGGGGCCTCGGAGGCCGGGGCGGAGTTCATGGCGAAGATCCGGGCCGTCTTCGACAACGCTGGCATAGTCTGGCAGAGCTCGCTTCTCGGCAAGCAGGAGGAGGGAGGCGGCGGCACCGTCGCCCAGGACCTGGCCGACTTCGGCATGGGAGTTGTGGACTGCGGGGCACCGGTGCTTTCCATGCACTCGCCCTTCGAGATCAGCTCCAAGGCGGACGACTGGACGCCCCTCAGGGCGTCTCTCGCGGTCTACAGGAGCGTCTGAGGCTTCCGGAGACCGGGGCTCGGCGGGCACGGGGCTTCTCCGGAGCCCGGGGCTTCCGGGGCCGCAGGATTACGGGGCGGCAGGAGTCCGCGCCCGGAAGAGCATCAACGGGTAACACCAAAGGGAGGCATCATGCGCAGAACCCTAACCCTTTCCACAGCGTTACTGGCCGCGTTCGGCCTGGCTATCTTCCTGGCCGCGGGGACGGCCGGGGCCCAGGCGGAAGCGCCCGTGAAGATAGGCCTCATGGGTCCCATAACGGGACAGTGGGCCTCCGAGGGCCAGGACATGCTGAACGTCGTGAACATCCTGGCGGGCGAGCTGAACGCCCAGGGCGGAATCAACGGGCGCCAGGTGGAGATAGTCGTCGGCGACGACGGCGGCAACCCCAAGACCGCGGCCCTGGCCGCCCAGAGGCTCATAGCCGAGGGCGTCTCCGCGGTGGTGGGCACCTACGGGTCCTCGGTCACGGCCTCTGTCCAGGACATCTACGACGAGGCGGGCGTGGTCCAGGTGGCCACGGGCTCCACCTCCGTGGTCCTGTCGGAGAAGGGGCTCAGGCTCTTCTTCCGGACCTGTCCCCGCGACGACGAGCAGGGCAGGTTCCTCGCCTCGAGCGTCAAGAACCTCGGCTTCACCAGGGCGGCGATTGTCCACGACAACACCTCGTACGCCAAGGGGCTGGCCGACGAGGCGCGGTCCATCTTCCGCGACTCGGGCGTGAGCGAGGTCTTCTTCGACGCCATAACCCCCGGCGACCGCGACTACAACGCCACCCTCACCAAGATCCGGGCCGCCGCCCCCGACGTCATCGTCTTCACCGGCTACTACCCCGAGGCGGGCCTGATCCTCCGCCAGAAGAAGGAGATGAACTGGGACGTGCCCATGATAGGCGGGGACGCCACCAACAACGTCGCCCTGGTCGAGGGCGCGGGCAGCGAGGCCGCCGCCGGCTACTACTTCGTCTCGCCTCCGGGGCCCTCCGACATCAAGGGCGAGAAGGCCCAGAAGCTCCTCGGGACCTACCGCGCCCGCCATGACGCGCTGCCCTCCTCGGTCTGGTCGATCCTGGCCGGGGACGCCTTCGGCGTCATAGCCGAGGCCGTGAAGGCCTCCGGCACGGAGGGCCTGGCCATAGCCGAGTACCTCCATACGGGCCTCAAGGGCTACGACGGCCTGACCGGCCCCATCTCTTTCAACGAGAAGGGCGACCGCATAGGGGACGTCTACAGCCTATACCAGGTTCAGCCGGACGGGAGCTTCATGCTTAAGTAGCCCCCGCGCATGGGCGCGGCCGGCTCCGCGGCCGCACCTGGCCCCGCCGGGACGAGAGCCCCGGCGGGGCTTTCGGTTGGGGGGCGGGCTTCCCGCCGGCCGGCGGGGCCGGGCCTCCGGCGGGATTCAGGCGCCGCGCGGGACCAGCGGTTCCGGGCGGCCGGACGGGCGTCACAGTGGACTTCTTCATCCAGCAGTTCTGCAACGGGCTCACCACGGGCGGCATCTACGCGCTCATTGCCCTGGGCTACACCATGGTCTACGGGGTCATGA
>JAISEQ010000203.1 GCA_031264045.1 Deltaproteobacteria bacterium | reverse complement strand
CGAGGCGGTTCCGGCGGTCGCGACGCCTGGAGGGGCGGCTCGCGCAGTGCTTCCGGCGGCCGCGACGCCTTGAGGGGCGGCTCGCGCAGGGCTTCCGGCGGCCGCGACGCCTTGAGGGGCGGCGGTCGAGGCGGTTCCGCTGGCCGCGACGCCTTGAGGGGCGGCTCGCGCAGGGCTTCCGGCGGTCGCGAGGCCTTGAGGGGCGGCTCGCGCAGGGCTTCCGGCGGCCGCGACGCCTTGAGGGGCGGCTCGCGCAGGGGTTCCGGCCGTGACGGCATCCGTCAGAGCCAGAGGCGCGGTGGAAGCCGCCGGGACGGCATCCGTCAGAGCCTGAGGCGCGGCGGAAGCCGCCGGGACGGCATCCGTCAGAGCCAGAGGAGCGGCGGAAGCCGCCGCAGCAGCGTGCGTCAGGGAAAAGGCGGCGGCCGCCGCGAAAGCGTGCGCCACAGCAGCCGCGGAAGCGGAGGCAGCAAGAAGAGCCGCGGCTCCGGCGGCAAGAGCCGCAGCTCCGGAAGAAGCGATGATAAGAAGCGCAGGCACCGTTAGCGGCGTTTCTCTAAAGGCATATGAGCCGGAGGCCTGAGCGTAGGGCCGCGGCTCAGGGCTTGAGCGGCCCGCCGAGCTTTCCCTTTGAAGGGTGCCCCGGCGGGCCGCTTCTTTTTCCGCGGTGACGGGTGCCCGTTCCGTGCGGCGCGCACGGCCCCGTGCCTGGCGTCCCGCGCTTGACCGTTTTCTCCGGAGCTGCAGCCTGTCCGCCCAGCTCGCGGCCGACCTGGCCCATGCCTGCTCCGGACGCCCCGTGCGCCGGCCGTGCCGGGACAGCGCCGCTGGCCGCCTTTCCGCTTGCGTGACCGGCGATGGCCGCCGCAGGAGCCCGATGTCCGGATCCTTCGGGGCTGGGCTTTCAGCCTGAAACCGCCATGAACCGCTTCCGGGCCGCCCGGGTTCGTCTTTCGTCCTCGGCGCAAGGTAGCCGGCATCGTCTGCGGTGCGCTGCCGATCGGGAAGTTACCGGCGCTGCGGACTGGCCGCGTTGGCTGCGGGAGAACTGGGAGCGGGCCGCCCGCGAGCGCGTGGTGCCGGGACGGGCCGGAGGAGGCCACGGTCTCCCGTGAGCTGCCGGAGGGGAGCTTGAGATAGGCGAGGCACCCCGTCGCCGTCCCCCGGCGGCGCGGAAAACCGGGAGACGCTCCATGCCCGCGTTTCCCGGAGCTGCAGGCCGCACGGAGAGGCGTCGGGGACGTTGCGGGCGCCGCGCCTCTGCCGGAGGCTTCAGACCCGGAGCGAGGGTTCCGCCCTGTCCGTGCGGCCTCCGAGTCAACTCTCCCGGATTCGGGTTGTTTTTACTCAGTCCCGCGACCCGGAAGAGGCGGGGCGGAAGCTTCCGGAGGGTGGCGAGCGAAGGGGCGGCTCTGGCGCACATACCCCGGGACGGCCCCGGGAGCAGGTTTCCCTGCAGGGGCCCCCGAGGTCGTCAAGTTGCCTTGCTCTCGGCCCGGGTCTTGCATAAGATGAGACGCAAAGGCCCCTCTCCCGGGGCGGCCCCTGGCTTTCCGCTGGGGACCGTGACCCGCCTGAGACATGGGCCGGAGCGCCGGCAGGCGCCGGAAAGGGTAAGGTGCAGAGCATGAACGGAGACATGATAATTCGCTCGGGAGTGCTCGCGGCCCTCTCGCTGGCCGTAACGGCCTTGATATTTCTCCTGCCCGGCGAGGCCCGGGCGCAGTCGGGCGGCACGGCCGCCGTTTCCGCCAACCGCTCGGCGACCGTGGATCCGAGCTACCTCCTGTTCGCTGACAACCGCGACCGCAAGGGCTCGGGAGACGACCGCGGCCGAGGCGGTTCAGCCTCCCGGACCAAGAGCCGCTCCCTCCCGCGGCGCGATCTCGGATGGGGCCACGGCAGCCGCCCGGACAACAGGCGTCCCGCCAGGACCGGCGTCCGCAGCGACAACAGGCGTCCCGCCAGGACCGGCGTCCGCAGCGACAAAGGTCGTCCCGCCAGGACCGGCGTCCGCAGCGACAACGGTCGTCCCGCCAGGACAGGCGTCCGCCAGGACACCAGGCGCGGCGGCACCGGCGGCTCCGTACGCCAGGATCCCAGGCGCGCCCGCGGGCAGCAGGTTACCCGGGGCAAGGCGGGTCCCCAGGTCGGCCGCGGAGACATCATACGCCAGCGCCAGCGCCCCGTGACCAGGGGGCAGTCCTCAGGCCGTGACGATTAGGACTTCGGGCTGAGGCGGCGCAGGGGATGCCCCGGAAGCCCTCATGACCGCTGGCGGGGCCCGCCGGGAACTTCCTCATTGGGGTACCTGGGGGCCTCGCCCTTTTTCGGAGCCGGGTGGTTGCGGAGCCCTGAGTCCCTGCCCCCGGGGGAGCCGCCGTTCAGGCATCCGCCGGGCACCCTTCCGACCGGGCGCGTCCCCGCCTGTCCGGTCGATCCGCTCTTTCCGGTTCTCCGGCCGTCTCCGTCCGTCAACTTCCAGTTCCCCATGCTCGGAGGGGCACGTCCCGCTTTCCCTGCCGGCTTCCCGTTTCCGGGCATGTCCGGGCCGGGCATGGAGTCGGCGGCCGCTAACCCGCTCTCCTTGACCCGGTGCTTCTCCCGTTCGGATTCCGCCTCGCCTTCAGGCTCATCCCCGCCGCTCTTCCCCGTCACCCCTCAGTTTCCGGGCGAGTAATTCATGCCCGTCAGGGGAACAACTACCCGGACACCGCAGTCCGAGCGACCGCGGAAGGGCGGTCCGGACAGGGCCGGCCGCGGCGGGTGAGGCGCGGAGCCGCCTGGCTGAAGGGATATTTTCAGGACGCTCCGCGCGTTCCTGCGTACGGGGTCCTGGCACCGGACTTGCTTACATCACCGAATCCATTGGGACTTGCGGAGGGCACAGAAATTGGCAAAGCTAGCCGGAGGACGGCGCACAGCAAAAGGAGGCATCAGGATGTCCAGAATTTCCCCCAATGCCGGAAGAAAGCTTACGGCCCTTTCGGTGGCCGCCGTGGCGGCCGCAGCGGCGGTTTTCTTGGCTGGCTCCACCAGGGCAGAGGCCCAGACCGGCCTCTACGTGCAGAGCCCCGATGGCACCGTCGGCTTCGGGCTGGACATATTTGATCTCTTCAACCTGATGATCAGCAGCAGCAGTGCCGGCTCCGGCGGAGGAGCAACCTACTACAGCGAGACCATCATCATCAACGAGGACTCCGGCGTCTCGAACAGCGGCGTCTCCAACAGCGGAGTCTCGAACAGCGGTGTCTCCAACAGCGGAGTCTCGAACAGCGGCGTCCCCAACAGCGGAGTCGCCAACAGCGGCCCGGGCGGAGTCTACAACAGCGGCAGCCCGGGCGGGGCCTATGGTAACGGCGGTCCGGGCGGCCTCAGGCGCGACGGGCGCTACGGGCAGGCCAACCCCGGCCCCGGGCGCGACGGGCGCTTCGGTCGGGGCAACCCCGGCCCAGGGCGAGACGGGCGCTACGGTCGGGGCAACCCCGGTCCGAGGCGCGACGGGCGCTACGGGCAGGCCAACCCCGGGCCCAGGCGCGACGGGCGCTACGGCCAGGCCAATTCCGGTCCGAGGCGCGACGGGCGCTACGGGCA